>CAMATH010000191.1 GCA_945860955.1 Planctomicrobium piriforme | reverse complement strand
CGCGCCCGTCAGGAAGCGGTATCAAACTCCCGCTTCCTGACGGGCGCGGCTCCATCAAAATGAACCAACGCGGACCGCGGGGAGTTGAAAAAAACAAACCCCGCCTGGCACTTTGCCAGGCGGGGTTCGGATTCGCGGGAATCCGATAGTGCTTCCAATGTTGCGGCGTCGTGTGTCTAGCGAACTTTCGCCCGGAAGGTGATCACGCCGGTCGTTCGTCCCGGCAGCGGCTCATCAAGTTCCCATCGCAGGATCACGCTTCCTTCACCATTATCGACCGCGTCGAACCGCGAGGCGCGGTCATTCTTCTCAGATCCTTCAACATATTCCAGCCGGGGTGTCAGGTTGTCGACGATCGTCACTTCGCTGACCGGACTGTCCCCCTGATTCTGGTAGCGGATCGTGAATGTGATCTCGTCACCCTGAGCCGCGGTCTTCACGTCGGCGAGTTTGACGATCTTGAGATTCCCCGGACCTTTCACATCGCTGCCGGCGAGTTCCTCAATCTTGAATCGGCTTTCCACAAGCTGAACCGCGTCATCCTTCGCGACGATCACCGGATTCTGGTCACGAGTCCAGACGTGGGCAATCTGGAGCTGCGTCGCCAGATACGCTTCCTGGGCCTGCTTGTAACTTCCGGTTTGCAGGAAGCCAAACGTTGTGATTGGCACCAGGTCGTTCGCTTGCTCCACCAGGGCGACCGGCAGGTTGACGTCATACGCCAAGTCCGCGTTGAGCATGACCGTCCCGCGCACCTTCGAGACCATGCGCTCCGCGGATTCGTCCAATTGCGCGGTCGCCGGTCCATGCGGCCGGTGAATCGCGATCTGCTGCGCTTCCCGGACATGCTGATTCGCCCGCGACTGAATGCCATCTTCCAGCGCGCCGCTGATCACCGTCACCGATGAGAACCGCGGTGCGTAGACACACACCTCATTCGTCCGACGGACTCGACGTTTTCCCGTTCCGTCACGAAACTCGGCGACTGTGTCCTGTGTCTCCAGTCCGATCATCCCGTTATCGTCGTAGTGAACCGGTTCCTCGCGATCGCCACCGTCACACAGGTATTCATCCGGGTACCGGTCGGCATCACAACACGAGGAATTGCAGGTGGGGCAGGGGTCGCCCCCGGGGGGACAGCCATGGGGACACTCACCATGCGCCCCCAGCCGGACTCGTGTTTCCGCCGACACCTTTTGAATCTCGAAGGGTCGACCCGTTCCACGACCAGCTCCGCCAGCGGCCATCACGCCAGGCGGGAGTTCGGCTCCGGCCGACTGAGCCCGCGCCGCCATTCCCGCAGTCGTTCGGGTCGCGACGGAGCGCGCCGGGCCGCCGGGAAGCGACCGGCTGGATTGGTGTTCGGGCAGCGTTCCGCAGGCGCTCGTCGTCAAAGCGGCCGCGGCGAGCATCCACCGGGCGATGTGGCGGGTGGGGAATTGTCGCTTGAGAAATCTGCGGAAATTCATCACGGCAGCACCTCGGGGTATTCGGCGACGGGGCGGGGGCCGATGACTTCAGGAATGATCTCGACAGGGGCGGCGTCACCAAAGAACCCCGGTTCGGGGTTTGTCAGATCCGGTGTCCGTCCACCGATTCGCACGATCGCGACCGGGCGACCGTCGCGATGGGCGAGTTCGAACGGGTTGTCGTAGGGTTCGGCGAGGTACGCTCGATCGCGATTCGTTCCTCGGAAGGGAGCGGCGTGATTCGGGCGTTCGATGTAAATCACCTTCGTCACCAGCCGTCCCTGAATCGCCTGCTCGATTTCGTGGTTGGTCAGCGTGATGGGGACGGGGAATTCGTTTTCGCGGCCGCACGGCGGATGCAGTTTGTCGATCAGCTCGACCGTGGGGTACAGTTCGACGCCGGGATATGCGGGGAGTTCGGCAATCTTGAACCGGTAGAGCGCCCCGACATGCAGGACGGCGAGCGATTGGTCGGGAACCGTCGTCTCTTCCGCCGCGCCGGCGGCATAGAAGGCGACCTGTCCTTGTCCATCCGGAAGTTCGACCTTCACCGGTTGCGGCTGGTGGGCGGCTTTGGGATTGACGATGGTGGCCCAGCGACCTGCCACGCCGGGGGCCGAGAATTGGTTCAACGGCTGATGTCGGCGGTTGGATGCCCGTTGCTGAGCGAACGCGGGTGTGTTTGGAAGAAGCGCGGCGAGCAAGGCTGCCCCGGCCAGGCCGCGCGGCAGAGTGACCGACCAGTTCCGTGCGACAGACCGTCCGAGCCGGGCGAGGAAGTCAGGAAGGGACATGGAGGTCACCTGGAGGAAGAAAATGAAATCAGGGAACAACACGAGAGACCGCACAGTTCAGAATCGCGGATCAGTCGACCCCGTGGATCGCCCCCCTTCCGTTCATGGATTGGAACAGAACAGAAGGGGAGCAGGATCCAGAGGGGGTCGTCAGAGATCCGTCACACGAGTCGCATTACGGATTCACGAAGACCGGATGACGTTCTTCGTACTCGATGTGACGCACCGGTTCGGGAATGTTGATCGGCGGATTCTGTTTCACGTCGATCAGCAAGTCACGAGTCGGCTGGGGAATGTGGTTCTTCGACAGATTCCGCACAGTGTGCGACCGCAGGCCGGCCGGGGCACCAAACGGAAGGTGAGGAGGACCAGGGAGGCCGATGGGTGTGCCGGTGATCGGCTGGCCCCAAGGCTGCATGGCGGCGGGTTGACCGGGATAAACCGGGCCCGAAACCATCATCGCGGGAGGAATCGAATGGCCGCTGGCACTGATGCCACCAATCGGCATCGGGGCAGCGTAGTGCCCTTCAACTCCCGAGACGGTCTGCACGTGGCCCGCCTGGTGAATTCCACCAACGACCGCGTCGTGTCCCGTTTCGAAGTCCATGTTACCGATTCGCAGGACGGCCAGAATCGTTCCACGACGGTCGGCTTCGGCAACCGGGTCGAGACCGGGGTCAAGCCGGGTCGACACGAGTTGTTCGATGTTGGCCACGGCCAATTCCTGGTGTTCGGGCGAAGGGAGGTAAATCACCTTCGTCACGAAATTGTTCGCCTGGACCTGGTCGAGGTCTTCTTCGGTAACCTGAATCGGCACTGTGTTGTGGGCCAGGTACGCTTCGGTCTGGGGGTGCGACGGGTAGACCTGCAGCGTGGGGTACAGAACCAGTGCTTCACGTCCCTGAATCTTGGCCAGCTTCAAGCGGTAGCTCGCGCCCTGCTGGAAGTTGTACCGGCCGGGGGTCGAGATCTGGGCGTCGGCGAAGCCCCCTTCGATCTGCCAACCGACTTCCATGTCGATCGGTTCGACAAACTTGACTTGGGTGGTTCCACCGAACACCCCCATGTTCGCCCCGCCCATGCCGATGGCGTTCAGCACACCGGGTCCAGGGCCGTCGACCATGGGGCCGGGGCGAACCATGAACTCGGCGGGCGGAGCCACATACGGCCGATGATGTGGCGAGCCGTAAGCGTGACTAAAGTTTCCGCGGGCGGCGACAACGTCGTCTCCCGGGCCAAGCGGGCCACCCCGCATAGCCATACTGTCGCGTCCGGCCGACTGGCAGCCAACGCAGACGGCAACCAGGGTTGCCAACGCGAGAAGGTAGTACTTCATGAACGTCCCCCTCAGGAACTGGGAACCCGGCGAAGCACCCGGGCCGATGTGGCGCGAATGTTCGACCGTGGACAAACCTCGGAACCGCTCTGTGCGGTGGATCCCTCCCCGCCGGTTCCGAACGATATGTGGGACCAACAACTTGACGTCGCCGGGCGTAAACCGGTCTGGTACAATTTGTCCGCGACCCACTGACTAGCTGTTGTTTTCGGAAAAGTCGCGTCAGATTCTTTGGCAAAACCCCTCCGTTCCGAATTTCATGAAGACTCGCCGCAGTCTGCGCAACCCAACCTGGATGCTGTTGATCCTCACCGTGCTGTCCACGGGAACGGGGATTTCGTGGGGTCAATCCGACGTCGGAAGAGTTCCTCGTAGAAAAACGCAACCCGATTCAGAACAACGACTTCTGGCACAGGCCGACGAGCGCCCGCCGGCCCCGGTGGCGACCAAAACCCGGACGGCTGCCGCCGAGCTGAAACGCTCCCGCGAGCTGCTCACAAAGCACTCCTCCATTCGCGCAAGAATTATTGAGCAAGTCACGCTCGCGGAACGGAGTTACCGTGCCGAGGGACGCTATTTGCAACTGGCGCTCAAACCGGGCGACTGGCAGATGCGGATGGAATTGGTCTTGAAAGTCGGCGATTCCGAAGGATCGCTGCTGGAAGTGTGCAGTGGAACAGTTCTCCATACACAGACCGAGATAGACGCTGGGGGGACTGGGAAGAAGGCGAAGGACCGGAAAGAGCTGACGGTCACTCGCCGCAATGTGCAGCAGATCCTCGACGCGGCCCGCCGGTCGGGCGATTTCAGCGAACAGACCGAGACCGACTTGCTGACCGGAATGGGGTTGGGGGGCCTTCCCGCGTTGCTCGCCAGTCTGGAGCAGAACATGAAGCTGGGGACGGTGAAGGAAGAGACGTATCGCGACCGGCCGGTCAATGTCATTTCGGGAACCTGGTCCGAGTCGGTGGCAGCTCGTATGTCGCGTCCCGGGCCGGGGGGCGGTCCGGGACTGCTTCCCCCCACGGTCCCCGACCAGATGCGGCTGTATCTCGACAAAGAGACCGGTTTCCCCTACCGGTTGTTGTACTTGAAGAAAGTGCCGAATCGCGATGTCCTGAAGCCGATGCTGACCCTCGACTTCCGTGACGTCGTGCTTAACGAGCCGATTCCCCCGAGTGAATTCGACTACAAACCGCCGACAGATGTGCAGCCGGTGGAATTGACGAATTTCTATATCGAGCAGTTTGCGCCCCAAGGGACGAAGGACAAGAAGTAGGGAACGGGAGCTGCGGCAATCGGGTCCCGCAGGGGGCTTTTGGCTGTGCGGCGACGACGCTCCGCGGTGTCGCTTCGGTTGTGGTTCCCGTGAAGCGGAACCGCATCCGGCTGTGGCTAACAGGCGACCGGATCGCTGAGAACCTGTCCAAGGTCAATTCCGTCGTTAGGTAGAGGTTATCGCGGCGGAGCCGCCGTCGCATCCCGAATGGGATGCCAGACAGTAGCCGGGGGTCGGAGCGCAGCGCAGACCCCCGGGAAGTGGCGTGTCAAGAACTGCATCCCGGCGGGATGCCAGAATCGTGTTCGGCTATGTCGGTCACGATTCTCAACTTCCCGCAGGCAGGCAGGCAGGCAGGCAGGCAGGCAGGCAGGCGCGAGAGCGATTCTTTCGCAGGCTGCGAAACGCATGAAATCCATGCGAGATTCTCACCCGGCCACTACGCTTCTGGCATCCCTTCGGGATGCACTCAATTCATCAGGCTATCCGGGGGGCTCCGCTGCGCTTCGACCCCCGGCTACTCTATTGCATCCCTATCGGGATGCAACCGGCGGCTACGCCGCAGTCGAGGTAAAGCTGTCGATCGTTGATCTTCCAGTTGCCATGGCAAGAACAGAAAACCCGGCCGCAATCAAGTCCCTCGGGATCATCGTTCGGGATCTGCCACTCTCTGTCCCGCTTTCCACCTCAAAACATAAAGATCCGTCTGTCCATCCGGCCTCCCAGGATACGGTTCTCTCGGGAGTGGGCGACGTTCGACGGAAAACGGACTCCGGGACACATCGTCGAGAAACGCGTCGACCTGGTGTCGGCCAGGGTCGCTGATCCACGCCTCGCCGCCGGGGGCCAGCATCGCCTGAAGCACGTTCAACACCAGTTCGTGGTTCCGGCGTTCGTAAATCACTTCGCAACCCAGGATCACGGGAAACCGCCGGTCGATGGGGGATCTCCAATCGAGCAGCAGGGTTTCCACCCGGTCCCCCCAGCCGTTGCGATTCGCATTGTGCCGCGCGAGTTCCAACGCCTGCGGATCGTAATCACTGATCACCGTGGGTAAACCACAGGCCAGCGCCGCCAGGCCAGCCAGCGCCACCCCCGCTCCGATCTCCAGCACTTCCGTCCCCGGTACCCACGGGTGTTTTAGAATTGCGACCGCCGTTTCGAGCGACGCCGGCCAGAGAAAACTCCAGTACGGCATGTAGTCGTTCTGGCGATTGGCCGCCAGGACTTTGGGATCGTCGAGAAACGCGTCCGGATCGGCCGGCAGTGTCAAACGCAGTTCCCGATTCGCCAATATAAGCGTTTGCTCGGACCAGCCGCCGGGGATCTCGGGGAGACCGGCGGGCTGGTCCGAGGGATTCGTCGTCGGTTGATCAATCAACGCTGGCGACCTTCGATCGCCGACAGCAGGATACCGGCAGCCAGCACCAACAGCGGTGAATGCGGGCAATCGTCTTCGACCGTGACAGTCAGTTTGAAGACAAACGGGTTAAAATTCTGGCGGAACGTGGCGATCTGATTTTCGTTTTCGTCCAGCAGATGAAACGACTGGGGAATCAGGGCCGACAGAAAACGGCGGAGTGTCGCCATCAGCATGCTGTCTTCCTGGATCTTCCCAATCTCCTCGTCGTTTTCATCCATCAGGATCCAACTGTCGCGAAGCATCGACGCCCAGCCCTTGCGTTTCAGCGCACCGAGCTTCTTGTTCTTCTTGCTTTCGTACACATCGTACGCGGCGCTGAAATCGATGATGCTGCGGGCCTGAATCGACATCCGCTCATCCTGCATCGATTCATCGGTGAAAATGCGGATGTCTTCCTTCAGTTTGAACGCCTTCTGTCGGCTGTATCCGATCAGCTTTTCGTCTTCGTCGTAAATGTAGAAATTCGTGTTCAGCAGTGAAAAGACCTGCCGACGGATCAAGTACTCTTTCGACATGGGGTGACCTTATGCACGACAAGGGGAAGGGAACGGGAAAGGAAACCGCGACGCAGAGAAATCAGGCCGGTTCGAGAACCTGCAATTCGACCGTTTTGACCATGTCTTTCACGCGGGCGCGATACACATCCATGTGCGGCGCGACCGAGTGCGCTTTGAGTGCGTTCAGGTCAGACCATTTCTCCACAATGATCGCGACATCCTCGCGAAACGGAGTGGGGTTGGCGAAGTCGGTCTTCACGTCCACCGTCGGCCCGTACTCAATACACCCGGCTTCCGCGTGGACATGCGGCATCAGCCGATGAAATTCTTCGAGAAACGCCGCTCGGGTTCCCGGTTGCAGTTGGATGGTGGCGATGACGTGGATCATGGAACGGGCTGTGGAGGAATTGGGACGGTAAGACGGTCGGTCGACGAGTTTACACGTCTCGCCGCTGGCATGCACGCGCGACGGCTGCCAAGCCGCCGAGAGCCTCCGAACGGCCGCCGTTTGATGATCAATTCGAGAATCGGACCGGATTTTGAGCGTTCAATCGGCTCCCTTCGGGACGCAATTGCGTCAACGCGGAAGAAAATCAAACCGACTTTCGAGACCCCGCCAGCTCTCTCTGCCGTTCCCGTCGCGCCCCCTTTACCTGCGGATTCCCTTCCGACAGCCGCAGTTCTTCGCGCATTTCGTCGGCGGTCATCCGAATGGACCGTTCGTAGGTCCAGAGTTGCCAGCCAAAATCGAGCAGGGCCAATACCGTGGCGGTGACCGACAGTCGAAACGCCAAAGAAACCGCCGATTGGCCCATCTGCGCCGCGAGAGCCGCTGTCCCCCGCGCTGCGGCACCGTCGAGTTCGACCAGTTGACTGGGGGAAAGAAAGGTCCAGGTGATCGCACCGGCGGCCAGCAATTGCAGCACAATCGCCCCCCCCTTCAGCCAGGTTCCGCCACCGATTAACCGTCGCCATCCGGGAACGGGGTTCAGTGTTGCCAGCTTCGGCTTCAGGGGTTGCCACGTGAACAGAAACTGCGTTTGCAGCAGTCCCTGGGTGACACAGGTCAACCAGACTCCCAGCGCCACCGGAAGGAGGAACTTGGCCGCCGTCCCGACCAGTCCGCGAATTTGTGCCGCAACCGAACCGATCGTCAGTTGTTCGGGAACGGGAGCCTGCAACTCCTGTTGCAGCATACCCCCCATTCCCTGCGCGAAACCGGGACCGCCAAAATGCAAAGCAGCGGTGGCTGCGAGCAGCAACAGCGCCGGCCCCAGCAACTGGCTGACCGCGACCTGACCCTTGGCGCGAGTTTCCCGGCGTTTGCGCGGTGATGCCGGCAGCGACTTTTCGGCGGAATCACTCATCGCGCTGTCGCCCCCGGCCTGTCGCTTCGATCACCGGTGGGGATTGCCGACTCCAATACTTGGTCAACGCTGGTGGGGACCGCAGTGTTGACGACCTCCGCGACCAGGGGAAGTCCCCAGGAGAGCGCAAGCAACCCGACACAGACCCTCCAGGGGGCACCCAGAGAGAGGCCATTCAGCGAGGGCATCGCCCGCCCCAGCAATCCCCAGGCGAACGCCGCCAGCGCCGTCGCTCCCCATACGGGACCAGCCAGCCGCAACGCGAGGACGAATGACTGTTGCACCAGATCGCGCAACAGCGTGGCGAGCGCCGGAGTCAACTGCGCGGTTCCCGGTGGTATCACCCGCAACGACTCGGCGCAAGCGGCGACAATCTGCAAATGGCCCCCCAATTGCAAAAACGCCAGAATCGCCAGTGAGCGGAACAGCGTCGACGCGACTCCCACGCCCCCTTCCCCTCCCAGTGCCAGGCCTTCCGAGAGGGTCAGGCCGAGTTGCTGGTCAATCAATTCCGCTGCCAGGCGAACCCCACCGAGAACCAGTGCCCCGGCCAATGACAGCGCCGCACCGATCACAAACTCACCCACCGCCAACGACGCCAGCGCCGTCCAAGTCCCGATCGAAATCCGCAGCGAGGGGGTGACCGGTGTCAGGACAATCGCCAGGCCGAGTGCCAGGCCCGCGCGAATTCTCCAGTCGGCTCCGCGCAACAGGGCCGGAAGGCACATCAGCATTCCGCCGACTCGGGCCGCCACAAGCAAAAAACTGACTCCGACTCCACCCCAGAGCGAGTTCAAGACCGCCATCGAAAGCGCCCAATGGTCGGCAGAAACGCCCGGCGCGATTCCCTCCAGAGTCCAGGGAAAATCAGGCACTTGACCGTTTCCCTTTCTAGGGTGAAGACGTCCACAGTGTGATGGTGTAGTCCACCATCATCTGCAAACCCCAGGGAAGCAACAGCAACAGCGTGATGACCGCGGCCGTGATCCGGGGGACCAGATTCACGGTCGGTTCCTGAACCTGGGTCGCCGCCTGCAACACGCTGACCAACAACCCAACCAACAGACAAACGCCCAGCACGGGCGCGCACAGCCAGGCAGCGGTCACCAGAGATTGGCGGATCATGTCGACAGCGGTATCGAGGTCCATGAGTCTTAACTTCCCACGCTCGACAGCAGTTTCCCCACAGTCAACGCCCAACCATCAATCAGGACGAACAGCAGAAGTTTGAATGGGAACGAAACGGTCGTCGGAGGCAGCATCACCATCCCGAGTGTGGTCAGCAGCAACGCGACGACCAGATCAATCACCACGAATGGCAGCAGGATCTGAAAGCCGATGACAAACGCTGCCTTCAGTTCGCTCAACACATAGGCGGCGGACAAAGTCGGAAAAGGGACTTCGTCGTAGGTGGTTGGCGGAGGGGCCTCCTTCGCGTCGGCTCCGTGACTCGACCGCTGCGCGTCGAGCAGCATCCAGACGGTATCGCTGTTTCCCGCCCGTTCAATCTGTTCGCTCATGAAGCCCCGCAACGGACGGAGCGTCAGTTCGGTCGCCTCTTCCAGCGAGGGACGGGCCACGCCCGGTTCGGGATCGGTATAAGGGCGAATTCCCTGTTCGTAGCTCTGTCGCCAGACCGGCTGCATGACGAGGAATGTCAGGAACAGGCAGAGGGCCGACAAGACCGAATTCGGCGGAAGCTGCTGAGTTCCCAGCGCCTGTCGCAACAGTCCAAGAACCACCGTGAACCGCACAAAGCAGGTCGTCATCATCAGAATCGACGGAGCCAGCGACAGTATGGTCATTCCGCCGATCAAGGGGAGTCCCGTCGCGACACCTTGCGGACCGAGTAGTCCGGTGGATTCCGGCGAAAGCGGCCGCGGCGGGGCGTCCGCCACGACTTCTTCCCGCACTTGCGAAATCTCTGCGTCGTTCGGTTCCACGTCGGCTTCCGGGGAATCCTCCTCGGAAACCCGCTTCAATGGTCGGCGTTTGGGCGTATCATCGACTTCGTCGTTGACTGGGGTCACCGTTTTGCGCGGGGCCGCGTTGCCGGTCGTTCCATTCGCGGCATTGCGGGGACGCGACTTGGGTTCCGCAGTCGTTCCCCGGGTGGCCGCCATCAGTACGATCAGCAGCGCACCGGTCCAGAATACGACCTTTCGCCAGCGTTCAACCGGGTGTGCGGGATTGAGTATGGGGGACTTGTGCTTCATGTCGCCTCTCCCTGTGCGACCGGACGACTCCAGTAGTGCGAGAGCCGCTCGGCCAAAACGTTCGTTGCCGGGGCGACACATTGTTCAGCCAGCGACTGGACTTCCTCGGGCGATTGAATTTCGCTGAGAGCGGTGACCCCCGCCGGGGAGGTTCCCAGGATCAGCAGACGTTCGCCGCAGCGAACAACGAGCATCGCGCAGCGTGCGTCGAGAGGAACGCGGGCAAGAACCTGCAGCGGTCCGGGAGTCGCGTTCGTGCCACCCATCCAACCGCGCTGTTTGGCCAGCCAGGCTCCCCCCGCGATCAGCCCGACGACGAACAGCAAGGGCCAGGCGTTGGACACCGAGTAGACACCGCCCGAGGACGCGGGACCAAGCGGCTTGGCCAGGGAGGCCGGCCGCGAGATGGTTCGTCCGCTGGAGGGGTCGGCAGGCGGTTCCGCGCGCGCGACGTGCCCCACCAGCAGGATCGCCAGCAAGCAGCACGTGATTCGAGACATCGGACTTCCCTCCTGGATTCTGCACCCCGCGCATTCCTTTGTCGGGGATCGTTTCGCCATCAAACGGCGGGCTACTCTCCGTCCGGATTCCCTGGAGGAGAATGCCGTTTGGCGACGAATTCGCAAATCCGAATTCCCACCGAACCGTCCATTTTGAGGAGTTCGCCACGGGCGACGACTCGCCCGTCCACAACCAGATCGACGGGGTCATTGGCCATGCGGTCCAGCGTCAGCAAGCCACCGCGAAAAAGTTCACCAGCCGCCGCCTTGGAAATATGGGTTCGCCCCAGCTCAATCCGCACGCGCACGCTGGGGGCAGGGACGGTACCGTTGACCGCATCCCCGGCGCAGGGGTCGACGTCGCCAGTGACTTCAGTCTGGTTCTCCCGCGAATCCAACCGCTCGCCGTCGGTGCCACCCGGTTCGTCGTGTTCCGTTCCATACACCAGACGGTGCAGGTCGGCGAGCGCTTGATCGAGTACGTCGGCGGGCATGGAAGGAACGAGACTTGAGGAATTCGCGTGCGGAAGTCGATTTTCGCGACCGGCTTATACGACCGATCGGGACTTTCGGTCAATTGGAAGTCTGGGGGCGTGAACAACCAGGGTGCACGTCAGCTTTTGTGCGACTCAGCAGGGCACAAAAAAGGTCAATAGAGGAAATCAGGATTTCCTGGTAATCTGCGGGCCTTGGCAGGGACTGGAGAACCCATCAGTCAGAAAAGGAATTGGACCATGGAAGGTCGAGAACACG
>CAMATH010000190.1 GCA_945860955.1 Planctomicrobium piriforme | reverse complement strand
TCGTCAAAGATCGGCAGCCGCCCGTTGGCACGGTTGAGAACATGGTAGATGATTCCGCCCTGGGCGGCTCGCCGAGGTCTTCCCATGCCCGCATGCTACCCGGACCGAATCGTAGCGTCAAGATACGGTTCCTGACACCTTTTCTTCCTCCAACACTTTCCTGCGCACCTCCGGGAAGTCGACCTGGATCTCTCCGAAGCCGAACTCCATCCGGCGACCTGGCGCGCGGTCGAGGGGAATGAACGTATCCCGCCCCCGTTGACGATGCGTCGCCACATACCGCTGAACCTGGGTGTAACCTCCCAGGTATCCCTGCTCGTCTTTCAGACGACGAAAAATACGCGCCGCCGTGTGCCGCTGCTTCACTGGCTGCGTCTCGTCGAGACGCAGGATCTCGTCGATCGACGCATGGAACAGCCCCAGCTTTGGCACCTCTCGCGGCGTCGTCAGCGTGTACGGAAGCTGCACCGCATGCGCCAAAACCTCCCGGATCTCCCGTCGGGCGCGTCATCATCCACCTGCAACATCCTTCGACCTCCGTGACTGACAGTCTGGGTATCCTCGAGAACCGCAGTGTACGAATGTCGCTATGGGTGGGCCCAATTTCGACGATCTTTTTCTCTCAGGTGGGTCGCTTTTCGACGATCATTTCCATTCTCCCGGAGGTGCTTTTTTGGCTCCCTCCTTCGGCATCGACTTCCCGCCGCCCCACCCGGGCGATGCACTTCCCGGCTACCAGTGTACTCCGACCATCCCCCCCTCACACCAGCACCACTGCCACCGGGCACCTCCCCACGCCGAGATGCCCTTCAATCGAAGTGGTCCGGTCGATCTTGCGATCGACCGATCGCAGAATGGCCCTCGTGGCTCTGCGAAAGTGGTACCGTGGTAGATTGCTACTGACATACTCGGTGATCGTTGGTTGAATCGGCAGAATTCCCCAGACTTGATGGCGGAGTGGGTTCGGATCCTCCCCGCTCAGCTCCGTTCCACAACGCCGGCACTCGGTAGGATGCAGCGGGATGATCGCCGAACATCGCTCCGGCGGAACCAGCGCCCGATCCTGCTTGGGATGCCCCTTTGGTCCACCCCGCCTGCGACCGGAGACCAGTTTCGATGCCGGCTTCTCCCGGTTAGGGGGATGGACCGAACTCGGAGGCAGACTGGAATTCTGCGGAGTCCTGTTCAATCTCGATTCGTGGTATGCCAGCCGCCACTTGAGGCTCGCGATCACAACTTCCATGGCGAGAATGATCGCCTGGACTTGAGGTCGCAACCCCATCCAAAGCTCCGGGGGGAATCCTGTGCATCCCCCAAGGTTTTGCCGAAATCGCCGATTTTGGAAAGACCAATTTCTACCGACCGAGAGGTTGTCAGGTCGGGGTGTGAACGATTGCTTTCAAGCACTCAGTCGGCAATTCCAAGGTTCTCCCCAATTTGACGCATGAACGCCACCCTTTCAGAATTTGCCTTCTCCTTGTCTTCAGAATTCGCGACAACATTCACGAACTGAAAAAATTCTTGCTTTTCACTCAATGGCAATTTCCGGATTTCTGCTGCAATTGCCTCGAGTTGTTTCACGGCGTCGTCAGGTTGAACAACATCGTCACTGCTTAACCCAAAGAACAAGATGGTATCGAGGACGATTTGCATCAGGGGAATTGGACTCACGGAACCACCTTCACGTCAATGTTGTTAATGCCAAGATCGAGCAACATCTTTATCGCACGATTCCTTTCCGATATGTTCGGAACTTCCCAACGGCCAGTAAAGCCGTTTTCGTGAAGTGCTTGAGACTGTCGCAAAGCTTGATTCTTAGACTTCGGAAACGTCGTGACGGACGTCTTGCGATCAATCAGGACATTGCCATCGACTCCATCAAACTTAACGGGTACTTTTGTTCCATCTGGAAGCGTCCTGTCCAACACGGGAACCTGCCGACGTTTTGTTGGAACGCTTGACATTGCTCCGGTTGCACCGTCTTCGTATCTTCGTGCCGCCAGAGGCATGCTTGGCGTATCGTCAATGAAGCGAATCCTGTGGGGAGCGACTTTTTGAGACTTGTTGCCGAGTTTTCCGGCATCTAAAGCGTCATCGACCTTGTTCGCGCCCGGTACAACTGGAATCAACGAACCGGCAACCGCCGCGTATTTCCAGGGGTTCTTTGGATCCTGCGCAAGTTCGACTATCGCTTTTGCTTCGTCCAGGCCCGGAATCGCCTCTTCCAAGACCGCACCCACTGTAGCGACACCGGCTTGGACGCCTTCGTGGACTTCGGCAAGCCCTTCCTTGATTTCGGACTGTCTTGCTCGATTCCTGGCAATGGCGAGGGCGTCGGGATCGAGCGACGGCTCCGCGACCAAGCCAATGATCGGGGTCGGATTGCCGTACGCCCAGTCCCACCATCCCGCCCAGCCCCAGGGACGGAAACCGTAAATTGTGTAGTACGTGATTCTGTTGGAGTTGTCGGCGGCGGATGTTGTCACCACATTGGGTTGATTCGACAACGCAAGTCGTTTCAGAACCTCGTCAGGGTCCGCTTTTAAGTCAATTGGTGGCAGTGACTGGTCTTGGAATTGTGGTCCACCCGTCGGCCGAACCACACCGTCCATCCCACTCGGATCCACAAACACCGTCGCGGCATTCCCGACATATCGGCTCAGGTTCACATCACCCGCGGCGAAGCCGAGGGGGTCTTCGCTGAGGAACTTCCCGACTCTGGGGTCGTACCAGCGGGCGCGGTACTGGTAGAGGTTGGCGTCGGCGTCCCATTCCCGGCCGGTGTAGGCGAAGCGCGGCTGCCAAGTGCTGTTGGTCTGGCTCTTGATCTGGCCGAACGTGTCGTAGGTGATGTGGTCGACGACGCTCGTTGTTTCGGTGCCGGCGGAGTATTGCACCAGGTCGCGAACCGAACCGAGATTGTCGGTCAGGCTCCAGGTGACGATGCCTGAGCCGGTCTCGTCCGCGAGAATCTCGTCGACGTGCGGGCCGACGAGGTAGCGATTTGTCAAAGAGCCGGTCGCTCCGCCACTGAAGGCGAGGACCAAGTCGTCCCCATCGTACACAAACCGCTGGGCCGTGTCATAGGTGCCGTTGCCGTCGATGTCGATTTGCTTACCGATTCGGCGGTCGTAGACGTCGTAGGTGCTGGCAACCTGCTTCGTGAGCGTTCCGGTCGCGGTGTACGATTGCACCGAAGTCAGCCGGTTGTGGTGGTCCCAGGTGTAGAGATCGTATTTGCCGGTCGCGATTTCGGTACGCCGAATGCGGTTCCCCTCGGCGTCGTACTGGTACCGGTAGGTGCCATCCGAGAGAAGCTGATTGTTGGTGCCGGTTGTGTTGGCTGTGCCGGTCCGGTTTCCGTTCGCGTCGTAGGTGAACGCCTCGTTCGGTTGGGACGCATGGGTCGCCGCCGTGATCTGGCTGGATGCGTCGTACGCGTACGTATCGGTCCCGTCGATTGACGTCTGCTGGGTCGGTCGGCCGAGTCCGTCGTAGACCCAGGTGTACGCATTGAAAATCGTCGGATTTCGGCTGTGTCCCAGGCTGGTAATCCGCCCGGATTCGTCGTAGCCGTACGTGCTGGTCGCGACGAATTGTGTTCCCATGAGGTCGGCGTAGCGATCGATCTGGGTATATTGGCCGACCGCGTTGTAACTGAAGTCGACTCGTTTCTCCTGAATTGGCCGTGCGGTCGATTGCTGTTGCTGGGTCACGCGGGTCGTGCGCGACAGAGAGTCGTACTGGTAGCCGTTCTTGAAGTCGGCGACGCTGTTCACCGTCGCGCTCAATGCCGTCCGCCGATTGAGGTTGTCGTACCCACTCGTCAGAACGACTCGGGGGACGTTTGGGGTTCCCAGATTGTCGACACTGGTGACCTCGCCATTGTTGTTGTACTTGTAGGCGTACTTAGACGCGTTGTCCTGAGCGGTGGTCAACTGGCTGGCGACGTCGTACACGTAGGCGATGGTGTTGACAACCGCCGCCCCGGCGAGCCACTTCTCCTGGGTCAACCGACCCAAACCGTCGTAGTTGAAGTTGGTGACGCGGCCGTTGCGATCGGTCTGCGTGGTCAATTGGCCAAGCAGGTCGTATCCGTAGCTGCGGGACGCCCCGAGGGCGTTGGTCTCGCTGGTCACACGGTCGAGCGCGTCGTAGGTGTAGGTGGTCGCGTTCGCACCGGGATCAATGAGCCGAGTGAGATTCCCCGCAGGGTCGTAGACGAACGCTGTGACTCCGCCCCGTTCGTCGGTTTGAGATGTCAGACGGCCCTGGTTGTCGTAGAAATAGCCGATGGCCGGGGGAAGGAGATCCCCCGTTCCGTCCGGGTCGGGGAGTGTGGTTGTGGTGAGCCGGGAGTCGGCGTCGTATTGGTATTGTGTCGTGTTCAGCAGGGAATCACTGACCGCGATCAGACGCGAGTCGGCGTCGTACGCATAACGAGTCGTGCGATTGGCCTCGTCGGTTTCGCTGATCACTCGCCCCAGGGGGTCATAGTTCTTGAGCGAGATTCCACCCAAGGCGTCGGTACGGGTCGTCAGCCGACCGCTCGCGTCGTAGGCGAACGTCGTGACCGGGGCCGGAAGCGGTCCCGCAGGAGCGGCTCCATCCGGATCGGGCTGTGTGATCGACGTGGTCCGGCCGAGCAGGTCATAGCCGTATCTGGTGACGTTGTTCAGCGGATCGGTCGTCGAGACAAGTCGGCTCGCGATATCGTAGGCGAACAGCACCCGCCGCTTGAGCGGATCGGTGATCTGGGTGACACGCCCGAGTTTGTCGTAGATGTAACTGGTCACCGGACGCGCCAGTGGACCGGCACCGTCGGGGTCGGGCGCGGTGACGCTGGTGACCTGGCCACCCGCGTCGTACGCATAGCTTGTGAGATTGCCGAGGGGGTCCGTGACCGAAGTGAGAAAGTTCCGTTTGTTGTAGCCGTAAGTGGTCACCGGTGCCGACTGCGGGCCGGCCCCGTCGGGATCGGGTTGAGTGACGCCGAGCAGTCTGCTGAGATTGTCGTAGGAGTAGGTCGTCACATGCCCGTTGGGATCGACCGCCGACACATTGCGACCCAGTGCATCGTACGAATAGGTCTGAACCGAGGCTGCCAGCGGACCGGTTCCATCCGGATCGGGGGAGGTGATTGAAAGCAGGTTGCCGGCGGGATCGTAGGTACCGACAGTTCGGTTTCCGAGGGGGGTGGTGACGGCGGTGACTCGACCGACCACGTCGAACTCGTATCTCGTGACGTTGTTGAGCGGATCCGTCTCGGCGATCCGTCGGCCCAACCGGTCGTAGTCAAATCGGGTGACACCCGGGGACGCGGGCCCGGTACCGTCGGGATCGGGGGTGACTACCGCGACGAGCCTGCCATCGGCGGCGTAACCATAGGTCGTCATCGCTCCGAGAGGGTCGGTTTGTGAAATGCGCCGCCCCGCGACGTCGTAGCCGATCGTCACTGCGGAGGCCAACAGAGGACCGCTGCCGTCTGGATCGGGACCGGTGACGCTGGTGAGCCAGGCCCGTGAGTTGTAGGTATAGCTGGTGACCTGGCCGAGAGGATCGACCGCGGACACCAGCCGGCTGGCGGTGTCGTAAACACGGGAAGTGACCGGTGCGAGCAGCGGACCGGTTCCATCGGGATCGGGGAGTGTCGTGCGGACCAGACGATTCAGATTGTCGTAGACGTAGGTCGTGACCCGTCGGAGTTCGTCGGAAACGGTCAGCAGGTTGTCAGACGTGTCGTATGTGAAGAGTTGATACGAGGCGTCGGGATTGGTCACACGGGTGATGCGACCGCGGGTGTCGTAGACAAAGCTGACAACGGGAGCGGTCAGCGGACCGGCGTCGTCGGGATCCGGGGCGGTCACAGTCGCTGTTTGGCCGCGCGTGGTGTAGGTCGCCGACGTGACTTTCCGTTGGGGTCCGTCGAATTCAGCAGGGTTCCCTTGTTGTCGTAGACCAGCGTGGTGGTGAAACCGCGTTGATCGGTGATTGAGACCGGCCGATTAAGAATGGCGTGGTATGTCGCGGACTCCGTCGTCCCATCGGGAAAGACGACGTGGATCGGATTTCCTTTGGCATCGTATTCAACTGCCGTCACCGGCGCGGTCAGTGGTCCGAAACCGTCGGGGTCGGGACCGACGATTTGTGTGGGATAGCCGTTCGAGTCGCGCGTCGTGACCGTCGTATTGCCCAGCGGAGTTGTGTAGGAAATGAGATTGCCAAACCGATCGACTTGCATCGCGGTTGACTGATTCAGTTCGTTGGCGATCGACACGCTCGTCTGACCAATTCGCGTTTCGGCGCAGGGAGTGATTGCGAACCCCCGCCGGATGCCGGGTCCACGAGTCCGACCGTTTGAAGTGGCATGAATTGCCGACGGGAGGAGTCGGCGTTAACGACTGAAACGAGCCGGCCCGCGAAGGAATACTGCAATTGAGTGATGCGCCCTTCCGGCAGCGCGATACTGGTGATGTGATTGGCGGCGTCGTAGGTATAGGTTGTCACCGGAGAGACGAGGGGGCCAGTCGCGTCGGGGTCGGGGGAGGTGACTGAGGTGATTCGCGTCCCCGTATCGCGAGTCAATGTTGTGATACGGCCCGAATAGTCGGTTACGGAGGAGACTTTGCCTGAAGTGTAGTTGAATTTCGTCAGTCTGCCGAACGGATCTGTGATCGTGGAGAGTTCGGTCGCCAAGCCGTCGGCGTTCGTGTCCACATACGAGTATGTGGTGGTGTTCCCGTTGAGATCGACCTGTGACGTCAGGAGGCCGGCGGAATTGAAGTTCTCGACCTCGCCCGTTTTGGCCTTGAGCGTAAACGTTCCGTTGCTGTTTTTCAGCAGGGATGAGAAGGCCAGTGGACCGGCCGGGCTGGCGAACGTGGAGCCGCCGGTGGAAGCGAAAAATAAGCTGGCTCCTGTACCGCTGACAAACAACTGTCCCCCCGCCGAACTGTAAAGTCGATCGAGGTCGGCGAGGTTCCAGCCGGAACCGAACTCGCTGCGGTTGCGGTTGACGACGTCATACGTCCCGGAAAAATCCCGAATTGCAGACTTCCCATCGAACCGAGCGATCAGGCGCATCGTCCAGTTGTAATGCCCGGTCACGAGACTCGACGCGTCGGCCTGGAGCGCGAATCGCAAAGAATCGCCAGAAAATAAGTCTTCCGTTCTAAAATAGACCGTGCTTCCAACAACGCCGTTGAATGTCAGTTGGGCTTCGATGCCGGTCGGGATGGCGAACCCGGTGAACTGTGTTTCGACGGCGATGACGGGCTTCAGGTCGGTCGTGACGGAGTTGTAAACGAGAGTCCGTCGGCCGGCCTCGACGGCGACCTGCGCTTCACCCGTCAGAATCGAGGTCGCGTAGGTGCCGAACGATTGCACGCCCGCAACCGGGACATCACTGAGATTCGCCTGCGCTCCGAAAGGCGAAACGACCGACAAGGTGACGGGAACGCTGCTGCTGTCGGAGACACCGTCATTCGCCTTGTAGGTGAAAGTGTCGACCCCAAACCAGTTGAAAGTGGGCACGTATCGAAACGAGCCGTCGGCGCGCAGTGTCACGCTGCCGTGACTTGGGGCGGAGACCAGCACCGGCGACAGGGAGTCACCGTCGACATCGACGTCATTGGCGACAAGGCTGGCAGCCGATTCGAACGCGGAATCGAACGTGTCGGTCGTAACGGTGTAGCTGTCGGCGATCGCGATGGGGGCGCTGTTGGCGATCGTCAAACGGACCGTCGCGACATCGCTGTATTCCGTGCCATCGAAAACGCGGTAAGAAAACGAGTCGGCTCCCGTGAAATGAAGCTGCGGAATATACGTGAATTGACCGGACGGAAGCAGCGTCACTGTTCCATGAGCAGTGCCCGCGACCAACTCGGCCACCAATGGATCGAAATCCAGATCGGCGTCGTTGTCCAGAACACCCGCCTGCGGGGCGAACGACCGATCGTGAGGCAGGCGATAGGCGTCGTCGAATGCGATGGGTGCCGAGAGCAACACCCGAGACTCGAGAGACTCAACACGAATCGAAGATGGGTGCCGACGCTCCCGGGATTGGCGACTGCCCTTTTGGTGACGCAGGCCACCGACCCAACTCATTACAAGCCGCGACCACGAACGACGGAGCATGACAGCTCTCCGTGAACCAAGAGGAGCCAAACTGATTCACACCCACGACAGAATGGCGAATCACCACACCCACGCCGACGCGCCATCACGCAGGCAGCGCAAGTCGCCCGCTGCCAACACACCTCCCCTCACCCCATTTGTTCAACGGGGTGAGTCGCCACGAATTCACACTGGTTCGCCTTGAAACTTGTGAGATCGATACAAGCCAAGCACGATGGTCGACAGGATGCCCTGCGAATTTGGAATTGCAAACAAAAAATGAAATTTTTTCCAAATTTGTTGAAAGACGTTGAATTGGCTTTCCGCACGCCTCGATTTCTGCGTTTCGAATTTCACGCCGAGTCCCAATCTTCGGGAGGTTCACGAGAAGCCCGATTCGGCTCGCGCGAGTCGGCGTACTCGGTTGGTCGTGGCGATTGCCAAACACCCGATTTTTTCCTTTTTCAGGTCAGCGCAGCAGAATGAACCGGGGCCACCTCCAGCCTCCGTCGGAGTTTCCACCGTGGAATGGTGACCGCACGAGCATGTTGCCCGGGCGGTGAAGAATGCGCTTCTCTAAATCCCGTTTCAATCCCTATCTTGTTCCCCGATGGTCTTATTCCCTGCGCCGAAGTGCCCGTCGACTGCCCGTCTGGTTCCGGTCTTGACCAACGCCCGGTGGCAAAAGGGGGGACATAGCGCGTTCTTGCGTTGGCGACTCGCGTCAGCCGCCCTGCGAGGATGCCACGGACCGCTCGTGCCGCTGTTGGCGGGATGATCGATCACGCTTGGAATCGCGGGAACCGCCGCGAGGCGGTGTTCCACATGCCGGCGGGATTCTACGCGTTTGTGGCGGCGATGAACGACGCCCAGCGTCGGGTTTCGGTCGATCTCTTCGGCGCGACGAGATCATCGTCACTACGGCACGACCGGGCACGTGTGGCAGAGAAGATTCAAGGCGTTTCCGTTGCAGGACGACGAGCACCTGGCCACCGTGGGGGCTGTCGTTCTTGTAGCGACGACGCTCTGCGGCGTCGCTCCGGTTGTGGTTCCAGCGAAGCGGAACCACAGCCGGCTGTCGCAAACACGCGACCGGATCGTCTCTACCTCGCACAGCCGGAAACGAGACGATTTCGCGGCTCCATCAAAGTGTTTCAACGCGGACCGCGCAGAGTATAGCCTGCAAGCGGGCCGTTCATTTTTTTGACAGGATGAAAGGGATGAAGAGGATGGACAGGATTGCTGAAACGACCTTCGATCGTGTCGATTGGAAATGTTTCGATTTCAAGCACTTATTCAGAGAGCAGGAATGGCGAGCAATTCCATCCTCTTCATCCTGTCAAATTCTTTCCGTCGGTCGTACGCACCCTCAGAGCCGCACAATCACATTCCGAATTCGAGTCGGAGGGGCGTGTGAATTGGGTCTCGGGCAAGCCCGATGGCCGCCGGTGCACGGAACGCGAATCGTCTGATTTTGCGCCGTGCGGAGTATCGTGTGGCAGTCTCCCTGCCCGGCTGTTTGTCCGCTGATGACCCGCTGCTCTGGCGTGGCACGCCGGCGCCGCGTAATGCGGCGTGGTGGGAGCGTGTCAACGAACCGCTCTCGAGCGGCGACTTGCAGCGGTTGCGTCATTCGGTGCTGCGTGGTCGGCCGTTCGGCGACGACGACTGGACGCGTCCTGCCGCCCAGGCTTTGGGCCTGGAATCCTGTTTGCGACCGCCAGGAAGACCGGAGAAGTCTTGAAACTCGCTATGTCCCCGTTTTTTCGCCCTGAAGTTGAACAGAAGGCAACGAAGGAAACGAAGAGTGCGAAGCGACCGGATTTTGGAGTACCGGCTTAGAATTGTTCCGACTTCCTCCGAAGTTCTTCGTTACCTTCCTTCCCTTCTGTTCCAAACCGTACGCTTGACCGTCGGTTCGATCTTCGATCCAGGGGTCGGCCCTGTGTTCGCCAGGATGCTGCACGCAGATCAAAACAGCAGATCCAGCCAGAAGTCTCCCACCGAAATGTCGATGTACGTTCCGACCGAAACGAGGTAGGTACCCGCACTTTGGGCCACCCCCGACATCGCCAGAGCTGTGCGTCAATCGGCTGGCGTCAACGGAAGCGTATTGGCGATGTGGCACAGGCCGGGTCGTGGGGATGGCCTTCGTGCGGTTCTGTTCGCATCGAATGCACACCGGGGCCGGCACTCAGAGAGTGCCGCCTACGTTGTTTCGGTCGCCAGAACATGGGTGACTCCAGCAATGACAGGGGTAGTGGGGACTGATGGAGTACGGTCCCCCCTCGCTCCGAACCGGACGGGCGGTTTCCCCGCATACCGCTCTCCAATCGATGGTTCACCTCGAAACGGACGGGAAATTAAGCGTCGATCTCGTCCGACTCGTCCAAAACCTCATCCAACAGCCTTTCCAGATTCATCGAGCCAGCTCGTTCCCGGATCACGCCCAACTCGTCGGCGGTCGCCCGCCGCATGATCTGTCGGACATCCCGCCGACTTTTGTGGCTGCCGTGGCGAATCCAGATCAGTTTCGAAACCAGAAGATCGGCAAGGCTGGCGACCGGCAAGAAGAGTCCAGGCATGATCTCGATCTGCACGGCCCTTCCAAGTTCTCCCGGAACCAGTTCCCGCGGGTACAGATCAAACTTCAACGCGGAATCGAGATCCAGCATCTGAAACGGCCGGCCCGACGCAACGGCAACTTGAACCGAGCGGTCATCCAAGAGAAACCGCTGCGCATGCGCTTGAGCGAGAAAGGAGCAAAGCTTGCGTTTCAACGAATCGGGGTGAACGACAAGATCGATGTCTTGAGTCGTGCGCGGCTCGCCGTATCCGATCGCGGCCGCTCCGCCCGTGACCAAAAATCGAACGTCGCAGCTTTTCAGAATCGCTACAACACGATCGAGGGCGCTGCGAAATTCACTCAGAGGAAACACGAGCGAGCTGCTCCTCGATCAACTGTCGACACACTGGTTCATTGCCGTACAGCCAGAGTGCGACGCGCCATTTCAGTTCTGCATCGGACAGCGGCCCACGTTCTTGAATGATCCGGCGCCCGATGTTCCAGCGAGCCCAGGCGTTGAGCTCCACCATCCGCTCGATTTTCTGCGAGGGAGTCATGCCGTCGATCGCGGCCTGGTATGCAGCTTCAATCAGTGACATCAGCAATCTCCGGCAGGTAGTATAATCAGCCGCCCCCTCCACGAGAACCGCGAACGGAACCAAATCGTGGGTCATAGCGTGTTCTCGACTTGGAGACTCGCGTCGACCACCAGGCAAGGATGCCACGGACCGCTCGAGCCGTTGTTGGTGGGATGATCGATCACGTTTTGAATCGCGGGAACCGCCGCGAGGCGGTGGTCCACAAGTCGGCGGACTTCGACGCCTTTGTGGCGGCGATGAACGACTCCCAGCGTCGGGTTTCCCGAGCATTGGAAATGGTCGAGCCTGCCCGGCTGGTTATCCGCTGATGACCCGCTGCGCTGGCGTGGGACGCCGGCGCCGCGTGATGCGGCGTGGTGGGAGCG
>CAMATH010000189.1 GCA_945860955.1 Planctomicrobium piriforme | reverse complement strand
TCCACGCCGCGCGGCGATCCTGCGAAAAAACCAACCCCCAGGCGAGCGGGGCGGCGTCAGCCCCCTGCCGTAACCCCATCACTCCGCCCCATGCCGCATATTCATCCACCCCAAAACCTCCAATCGCGGTGCCTCAGCCCGCAGACTTGCGATCCCCTCGGCGGTCACCTGCGTATTCCGTAGCGAAACCACGCGCAACGACACCAGCTTTCCAATGGATTCCAGTCCGGCATCGCTGATCGAAGTATCTTCCAGATACAACTCTTCGAGGGACGACCAGGCGGACAATAGACGGATCGCCCCATCGTCCACTCCAGTCCCGTTGAGATAAAGCTTCTTCAATCCGCGCAACCCAGAGAACTGCCTCAAGCCCGCGAGCTTCGTACCATCGAAACTGCGGTCATTGAACGCGACCAGTTCGAGGTTCCAAAACGAATCGCGCAGACTCTCGGGGAGGCGCTCCGAGAGAATTTCTGGAAACTGCGGCGATGTGGCGACGCTGCCCCCCAACCGAAACACCTCCGACCGCGCCCGGTTGCGTTCCCATTGCCCGGCGAAGAGGTAAACCACAACGATCAGGCCGGTGACCAGCGGCACCAGCCATGCCGCGCGGCGCAGAGCCTTGCTCAACCGGGCCGTGCCGGTCGACGGAGACGCGAAGTCCATTCGACGCGATTCCGGCACATTACTTGATTGTGGTGACACGAATGTTGCGGAACTTCACCTGGGTGTCGTGATTTTGCAGACCGAGAAACCCGCTGGTTTTTCGCAATGCGATCAGAGGGTGTTTCTCTTCGGTCACTTCCGAAACGACGACGCCGTTGTGGGTCACGGTCACCGTCTGCCCCTGGCAGCGGATCTCCATGCTGTTCCAGCGCCCCGCAGGTCGGCAGACACGCCGACTCGCGCCGCAGATGTCGTACACCGAACCACAGTACTGATAATCTTTCAACATGCCGTATTGGGGGGCCGAGTCATCAAGTACCTGGACTTCGAACCCTGCGGGAGGAAGCTGATCGTTTTCGCGATGATGGTTCCCGTCGGCCGGCACGCGGACATAGACCCCGCTGTTCCCTCCGGGAGAGACTTGGTATTCGAACCGAAAATCGAAATCGCCAAACTCGTCCAGCGACTTGAGCCAAGGCCCCTTTTTCCCGTTGCAGACCAGCAGTCCCTCTTCGACCAGCCAGCACTTCTCGGCGGGTTCCCCTCCCCCTTCCCACCCCGCGAGATCTTTCCCATTGAACAGGCTTCGAAACCCGATCTCGGTGATGTGCAGATTGCGGAATTGAAACTCGCCCCCTTTGTCCACCTCGCATTGCAGTCCGACGAACCCTTCGCGGTTCTTGAGGCCAGCGACGTCGTAGACCTTCTTCCCGTTGATTGCCAGACTGAGTTTGTCACCGACCGCGGTGATGTCGAACGAGTTCCATTCCCCCTGGCGAATTTCTCCCTTGGTCCCGATCGTCGGTTTGAGGTTTTTGACATTCCCTTCGCTGCCGTCGAGCAGGTTCACCTGGTAACTGTTCTTCGGAAAGGGCTCGCCCCCCGCCAGAGTGCGGACATAAACACCCGAGTCGTAGTCGGCGCTCTTCACCGCCTTCCATTCCACATGCAGTACGAAGTCGCCGTAGCTGAAATCGCTGCGTAACCAGCCATTCCCTTCCTTCAGCACCAAGAGACCGTCTTCGACCGCCGCCTTGCATCCCCCTTCGATTGTCCATCCGTCGAGGGTTTTCCCGTCGAACAGCGACGACTTCGCGCGCGGTGCCTCGGCCGCTGGCGACTCGGCGACACAGGCAACCAGCGCCGCCACAAGCAGCGTGAGTGTCACTCCCCGGAATCGAAGCGAAAGAACGCGAGACAGACCAGACATGCGATTCTCAACGGCAAGGGGAAAAACGGAAGCGGGACCGACACCGGAACACGATCGGAATCGTAACCTCTGGCACGACGCTTGAGAATTGTGGCACGCGAACAGTCCAGACTCCCCTTTTTGGCAAATTCTGCTACGTTGTGGCCAGAATCCGATCGATTTCCACCCCGTTTGACCGTCCGCCGCTCGCCTTCGCATGCCCATCCACGACGCAGTTTCCCCCGCCACCGACTGGAATCAACTCGCTTCCGAGATTCTCTCTGGCCACGAATTGACCCTCGAAGAGGGATTGTCGGTGCTTGAGTGTCCGGATGACGACTTGATGGACCTGCTCGCGGCCACTTACCGGGTCCGTCGGCGATATTGGGGGAATGAAGTCCAGCTTTACACGCTGAAGAATGCCAAGAGCGGACTGTGTCCGGAGGATTGCGGCTATTGCTCGCAGTCGAAGATCTCGAACGCCGAGATTCCGGTTTATCGGATGAATGATGAGGCGACTCTGTTGGCAAACGCGAAGGCGGCCGCCGACGCGCGATCCCGCACCTTTTGCATCGTCGCATCCGGGCGTGGTCCGACCGATCGCGAGGTGGATCACGTCGCCGGTGTGGTTCGCAAGATCAAGTCGCAACTCCCATTGAATGTCTGCTGCTGTCTGGGACTGCTGACTCCGGACCAGGCCCGGAAACTCGCCGACGCGGGGGTGGATCGCGTGAATCACAACGTCAACACCAGTCGCAGTCACTACGACCAAGTCTGTTCGACACACACCTACGAAGACCGACTGGAGACGCTGCGCGTAGTTCGCGACGCGGGGATGGAGGTCTGCTCGGGGGGAATTGTCGGCATGGGAGAGAAGTATACCGACATTGTCGAAATGGCCCTGGAACTTCGGGAATTGAAAGCCGAGTCGATTCCGGTCAACTTTCTGCACCCGATCGACGGAACCCCGCTGGGGAACCAGGAGCGACTCAATCCGCGGTTCTGTCTGAAGGTTCTTTGTCTGTTCCGACTGGCGAATCCCGAAAGCGAAATTCGCATCGCGGGTGGCCGGGAACTCAACCTGCGCTGGCTGCAACCCCAGGGGATGTATGCCGCCAATTCGATCTTCCTCGCCGACTATCTGACCACCAAGGGACAGTCGGCCGAAGAAGATTACAAGATGATCGAGGATCTGGGATTCACGATAATGGCTCCCGGTCCCGAAACCGCGAAGGCCCGCGCCGAGTTGGCCGCGACCTGAGCCGTCCGCCCTCGCATTCCCACCGCCATGCACTGCCGCCGCTTTCTTCCGCAACCGCTCTCCCGTCGCGAACTGCTGATGCGTGGTGCCAACGGGTTTGGCGCGGTCGCGCTTGCATCGCTGTTGTGCGATCCCGCATTCGGAGCGGATTCCGACAGCGTTCGCAACCCGCTCGCCCCGAAAAAGCCGACTGGCGATGCGAAAGCAAAGAACGTCATTTTCTTGTTCATGGATGGCGGCCCGTCGCAGGTCGACACGTTCGATCCCAAGCCCCGGCTCGATCGCGAGCATGGCGACAAGATCAAGATGAAGGTGCCACCCACGCAGTTTGATGACGTGGGAACTGTGTTGAAATCCCCCTGGAAATTCCGCAATTACGGACAAAGCGGAATTCCCGTCAGCGACCTGTTTCCCCATGTGGGAAGCTGCGCGGACGATCTGGCGGTGGTCCGCTCGATGACCGCCGACTTTTCGGAACACACCAACGCGAATTACTTCTTTCATTCCGGGGTCGGCGTCCAGGGACGCCCCAGCATGGGGGCGTGGGTGACCTATGGTCTGGGGAGTGAATGCCAGAATCTGCCGGGTTTCGTCGTCCTCAACAGCGGCATGATTCCCCCAGGAGGACTCGACTGCTTCAGCAACGGCTTCCTCCCCGCGTCGTATCAGGGGTCATTGTTCGCCGGGGGAGACACGCCAGTCGCCGACATCCGCCGAGCGGAAGCGTCCGACCGGCTGCAGGAAAACAAGCTGGCATTGCTCCGCCGGCTGGACAGGCGCGTTGTTGAGCGGATTGGCAAAGTCGACGCGCTGGAGTCGGCGATCGGCAATTACGAACTCGCCGCCCGTATGCAGACCGCCGTCCCGGAACTCGCGAATATCGCTGGCGAATCGAAGGCGACCCTCGAGCTGTACGGCATCGGTGACCCCGCGACCGACATTTACGGCCGGCAATGCCTTATCGCACGGCGTCTGATTGAGCGAGGAGTGCGGTTCATCGAATTGCTGCCGCAAAGTCTTGGTTTTGACCGCTGGGATCAGCATGCGAACCTGCTGGAAGGGCACGCCAAGAATTCCCTGGCGGTCGACAAGCCGATTGCCGGCCTGCTCAAAGATCTGAAGTCACGCGGCCTGCTGGACCAGACGCTGGTACTTTGGGCGGGCGAGTTTGGTCGGACTCCCATGGCGCAGGGGGGCAATGGCCGCGACCACAACCCGTTCGGCTTCTCGATCTGGCTGGCGGGGGGAGGAATCCAGGGGGGTACGATTTACGGCGGGACCGATGAATACGGCTACTACGCCGTCGAGAACAAGCTGCAGATTCACGACCTGCACGCCACGATGCTCCACCTTTTGGGAATTGACCACACCAAGCTAACTTTCCGTTTCGGTGGCCGGGATATTCGGTTGACGGATGTCTATGGGGAAGTGATCGAAGAGATTCTGGCGTGACAAGCTGATGAATTCGCCGCTCTTCACGGCACTTGCGGCGTGAACCCCAAACAGCCGCAGCACCAATTGTCCGAAATTCGGCAATGGGGGTTGTGTTCAAAAAACGCGGCAGCCGCTTCGTACGAGATCTGTGTTCCGACGATGTCGAGACCTCGGAGTTGTTTGAGTTCGCGAAGTCGCTCCATTCCCGCGTCCGTGACGCTTAAATTGTTAATCCCCAGCGATTGAAGTTGCGTCGCCGCGACCAGTTCCAAGGTGACCTCGTCGCCAAACCCCAGTGAGGAAATGTCGAGCCACCTGAGTGTGGGAAGGTCCAGGATCGGCCGCAGATCTTTGGCGACAAAGCCGGGCCGGGGGGACGCCTCGTTGGGATAGACTTGCGCCATGAAATTTCCAACGGCATTCGGGTAAAAGACCAGAGCTTCGAGTTTTTCACAGCGTGCCACCTGCGCCAGTCCCGCCGCTGTCGTGGTCGCAGGAGCCAGCGAAAGTCCCCGCAGCGCGGGGAAGCTGGTCAGCATTTTCAGTCCTTCTTCCGAACCCGATCGGCTCAGGAACAGTTCGAGATCGGTTACGGTCGGCACCTTGGGCAACAGACTCAGCGACTGGTCTGTCGCGCCGATCAGTCGCACGGCCTCAAGTCGCGGCAGGCGATCGAGATCAGCGAGTATCGACCAGTCGGCGTCCCGGCCTCCGGAGAGATCGAGTTTGTTCAGCGATTTTAGACTCTGGAGCACCGCGACCGCTTCAGGCGATGGGGGGGTGTCATCGCAGATCAGCCGGATCTCGGTGAGCAGTTCGGCGTTGGCAAACATCGGGAGTTCGCTGACCCGAAGATCGGTGAAACCGATATACCAAGACCGGAGCCGTTTCAGCCCCCCCAGCATTCCCGCGTTCTGATCGCCCCGGATCCAGTATTCGAATCTCTCGACCGAAGAGCCAGACAGATTCTTCAGCCCCTGTTCCGATAGAGGCATGTGCCCAAGCCGCAGGTCTTTCAGGCGGGGAAGCCGCGCGACATCGCGCATCGCGTCGTCACCAAACTTCGTCCCTCGCAGGTCGAGGAATTCGAGGCGCGACAGTCCCGCGAGTCTATCGAGCGAACCCTCCCAAGGATTGTTACTGAGGTCGAGTCGGCGTAGTTCTTTCAACGAATCCAGCGGTCGCAATCCATTCAACGAAAGGTTTCCTCCGGGATAGACAACTTCCCGCAGGCACAGCGTCTTCAACAACGGGAGCGAACGCAGGACTTCGAGATCGCCATCGTGTAGCGGGGTTCCCTTGATCTCCAAAGACCAGACCCGGCCCCGGGTGTCGAGTTTGTACTTTCCCTTGAGTTCGTCCAGACGTTTGAGTGTCTCGGGGGACGTCGGGGGAACAGCGGGAAGCGTTGGAGGAAGAGCGGGAACCTCCGCAGTGACGGCAATTGGTCTCCCCGGGTGCGAAGGAACCAATTCCGTGGACCCACGTGAGTCGTCGTCGGCATCGGGACTTTGTTCTGGAACCGTCCCCACGGATTTCGCAGGCGGGACCGGCGTGGACTGTTCACACCCCGTGATTGTCACCCCCAAAAGCAACACCAGCAGTCCGACCAGAACCCGGGAATTCGACATGAGGAAGTTCCGATGATCACTCGAGGGATTCCGGTCGGTTTACCCAGTCTGCGGATCTTCAGTGAGGCAAACGGAACTACGCATGCTCCAGGACATACAGCGCCGAGTCGGCACGCAGGTTCGCCGCCCAGGCGTGCTCCAGAGCCCGCCCTCCGATCAGTGGCAACTCCTTCACTACCCGACCCGAGACCACGTTCACCAGATCCCGGAAATCCCGCATCGACATGAAGTGCAGGTTGGGCGTGTCGTACCACTCGTACGGCAGCGAACCCGTCACCGGGGCTCGGCCGTTGAGCAGCAAATCCAATCGTACCCGCCAATGGCCAAAGTTGGGGACCAGCACGAGCGATCTGCGGGCGACACGCAGCATCTCGCGTAAAATCATGCGCGGATGCCGCACCTGTTGCAATGTCTGACTGAGAACCGCGAAATCGAACGAGCCGTCGGGAAACCCTTGCAGCCCGCGATCGAGGTCGCCGCAAATGACGGGAACCCCCTGCGAGATCGCCTGCACGACCGCGGCGCGATCGAGTTCAATTCCCTGAATCGACGCCCCGTGTGATTCCCGGAGCAGATTCAGCAGCCGGCCGTTGCCACACCCCAAGTCAAGAACCCGGCTGCCTGGGGAAATCTGGGCGACGATTGTCTCGTCGGTCAGTTTCGCCAGCGGATCGGGCATGCAGTATCGGCGATCGGCACGCTCTTCGGACTTTGGGGACATGGTTCAGGATTGTGATTTTCTACGACTGGCGAGCAGTGTCTGTTCAAGGAACGGCGTCAAAAGTTCCGCCAGCGGATCGACTTCAAGCAGGAACGAATCGTGCCCGTAAGGGCTGGTCAATTCCACAAACGACACATGCCTTCGGGCGGCGACCAGCGCGTTCATCAATTCGACCCCCTGAATGGTCGGGAACAGCCAGTCGGTCGTGTACGAAGTGATCAGGAACCTTGCGTTCGTTCGGCCGAGTGCTTTTTCAATCGAACCGTAAGCGTCGGCCAGATTGAAATAATCCATCGCCCGCGTGAAGTACAAATAGCTGTTGGCGTCAAACCGCTCGACGAATCGGCTTCCCTGGTAATGCAGGTAGCTCTCGACCTGGAACTCGGTCTCGTGCATCAGCTCGTAGTTCAATTGCTCGCTGTGCTGCAACCGCCTGCCGAACTTCTTCTCGATCGAATTCTCCGACAGGTAGGTGATATGGGCCACCATCCGGGCGAGAGACAACCCCAGGTTCGGTCCGCTGGGATGATCGTAGTAATCGCCGCTATGAAAGTTGGGATCCGTGACGATCGCCCGTCTGCCGACGCAGTTAAAGGCGATGCCCTGCGCCGACAAACGGGCGGCGGAGGCGAGACAGACGGCGGCGTTTATCTCGTCGGGAAATCGCGACGCCCACTCAAGCACCTGCATCCCGCCGAGACTTCCCCCCACAACCGCCAAGAGCTTTTTGACACCGAGATGCCGCACCAGTTGCGCATGCACCTGGACGATGTCTCCCACCGTCAGAAATGGAAACCGTAGTCCAAACGGTTTGCCAGTCGCGGGATCGACCGAACCCGGTCCCGTTGTCCCTTGGCATCCCCCCAACGCGTTGGCGCAAATGATGAAGTAGCGATTGGTATCCAATCCCTTCCCGGGACCGACAAGCTCATCCCACCAACCCGCCTTGCGATCGTCGGCCCGGCGTTTCCCCGCCAGATGCGCGTCTCCCGTCAGCGCATGGCAGACGAAAATCGCGTTGTCACCTGCCGGGGAGAGTTCGCCGTAGGTCTCGAACGCCACACGGACAGGCCCCAGCCGCGCGCCATTCGTCACGACCAGTTCGTTGGGAGGGCAAAACAAATCGACGAACTTGGTCTGCACAATTCCCACGGACTGCGCGTCGGCCCGGGTGTTTTCAACCAGTTCTTCCTCGGCCGCTGACGGCGGCGTTGGATTCGAAGACGCTACGGACGACGTGGCGATGGACATGGGGTGACTGGCGGATGACTTCAGAAGTCGGTCGATGGCAGTTCAGGCTACACGGCCAGCCCGCTAACTACCAGCAAGTTCCAGAAACTGCCCGACACGCCGTTCGACCACATCCAGGCTCTTGTTCCAGAAGTCGGGGCGCGACAGGTCGTAACCAAACGTTGACTGAACCGCCTGTTCGGTTTCCATACAGCCGGTGGCGATCAGAAGTTGGCGATACCGTTCGGGGAATTCCCGCCCCATCTCGGGGGCCAGCGCGAACAGGCCGGTCGACAACAGGAAACCGAACGTGTACGGGAAGTTATAGAACGGAAGTCCACTGATGTAGAAATGGAGCTTGGAAACCCAGAAATCGGGATACCAGCCGTCGGGGGCGAGTCCGTCCAGATAGGTCGCCTTCTGAGCCGCGAGCATCAGCTCCGAAAGCCGGCTCGACGAGACCTCTCCATCAAGCCGTTCTTTGTGGAAGTTGTCTTCAAACACGAATCGCGCGTGGATATTCATCAGGTAAGCCACCGCGTCGCTGCACATGTGGTCGAGAATCGACAGTTTCTCTCCCCGCGACTTTGATGTGTTCAGTCGGTCTTCCGAAAGAACCGCCTCGGCGAACGTTGACGCAGTCTCGGCGAGATTCATGGGATAATCCTGCAAAAACAACGGCTGCTTCCGCAACTCCCACGAATGGTACGCGTGACCCAGTTCGTGCGCCAGGGTTGAAACGTTGTCGAAGCTGTTGGTGAACGTCATGAAGACCCGCGACTCGCGAAGGGTCGGCAATCCCGTGCAGAACGCCCCTTGCCGTTTCCCCGCCCGGTTCTCCGCCTCAATCCAGCGTTTCTCCACCGACATTTTGGCGAAGTCCCCCAGATCGGGACTGAAGGCATTGAACGCCCGGATGACGGTATCGACCCCCTCGTCGTAGGTGACCTCGGCGGCCGCCCCCCCGTCATTCGCCTGCGGCAACGGTGCCTGCGTGTCATACCAGCGCAGTGAGGGAAGCCCCAGCAGACGCGCCTTCGCGGCGAAATAGGGGACGAGACACTTCTTGCGATCCGAAACAGCCTGCCACATCGCCTCCAGTGTTTGCCGCTGGAGCCGATTGCGGTGCAACGGCATGTCGAGATGATCGCGCAGCCCGAGCCGGCGGTAGAGCGTCAGCCGCGTACCGGCCAGGTGGTTGAGCGCGTCGGCGCAACTGTCGGCGATGGTACTCCAAGCCCTCTCGGCGGCGTAGAAGTTGTTTTCACGCACCGATCGTTCGGGGGAGTCGAACCGGATCTGGCTGACCGATTTCTCGACAACTTCCCCTTTTTCCATGATGGGGATTCGCAGTTCGCCCGAGAGCCGGTCAAACAGCCGACCCCAGGCGTGGATCCCGTCCACCGCCAGGTCGGCCGCCAGCAGTTCCTGTGCTTTCGGCAGCCGCATCGCGGCGTTTTTGCGGCGTTGTTCGAGGAAGAATCGATTGTCGGCAAGCCAGCGATCGGTCTTAGCCCAGGCAGCCAGTTGCGCGTCGGTCGCCGACTGGAGAGCGAATTCCAGATTGGTCGCGATCCGTTCCCGCAGCGGGTCGAGAGCCGACAATTTGGCTTCCGTCTGCCGGTACAGTTTGTTGCCCGCGTCAGCCGCCGCATGACAGCCGACAAAGGAAGACAAATCCCCGGCCAGAGACTCCAGTTGTTCGACGTCCTGCAACAGCGCCAGCCAAGCCGCGTTGATTCTTGCATCGTCCCCGATGGGGGCGAGCCGGTCGGACTTGTCGGCGACTTCATTCAACCGACGCTTGTACTCTTCCAGCACGCTGGCGAATTCAGCGGTCTCGGGATGCGGAAGGATGGAAGCCAGATCCCAAGTGGTGGGGTAGCGCGGTGTGGTCATGCGGTGCCAGAGAGGAAGGGCGTTCAGGATCGGCGGAACCGCCGCAGTGTGTCTCTGGCTGGTGTATCTGATTTCCAGAGAAAAACAAACCAATCGCCCCGGCGAATCACGCGAACAGCCACTTCAAATCGAGAGGGGTTTCAGGAAAAGCGAGAGGGGCCAGGCTCGCGGTCGACTCGACCACGCGAACAGTCGCATACCCATTCGGCTCCGGATCGTGAAAGACGTGGACTCGGGCGGAATTGACGTCGATGACCCAATACTCTTGAAACCCCGCTTCCGCGAAGAGCGGCGCTTTGACCTTCAGATCATGCCTCAAACTGCTGTCGGCGACTTCAATCACCAGCAGCACATCGGTCGATTTCGGACGCCCGGACCGGTAGTTGCGGGGTTTCACCCAGGCGAGATCGGGCTGAGGGACACTGTCGAGTTCCGGCAGCCCGACGGAATTCTGTACCCGAACCCGAATGGTATTGCGAGGAAACGATCGAATACTCCACTCGTTAAGCCGATCGACAATTTCTTCGTGAGGCGAACCAATCGGACTCATTTCAACGATTTCTCCCCGAATGAGCTCGAGACGACGATTTCCTTCCAATTCCTGGAAATACCCCGAATCGATCAGACGATCGTATTCGTCCACCGTGATCCGGACCGCCGTACTCATGGGGGGATTCGCTGAGGGGTTGGATGGAATTCGCGACATCGGAGTGCCGATTCCAGTCTCGCCACGGCAATCCGACAAGTCAAGCGGATTGATCCGACGAAATCCGCTGTTTATGCTCGCGGGTCCTGACCGAGCAGACGGGGTTGATTCCCGCCAGGGTCGGTTACGGTTCGGCCCGACTCGCAGGTGGGAGCAAATGTCCATAGAGCAGAGTGATGTCGTCGACATTTTCGGTATCGACAAGGTCACAGGCGCGGTGACACTGGCGATTTCCGATCACCTCGACTGGAGCGATGAAAGCCAGCACCTACATTTGCTCCAGGAAAAGCTCAATGCCTATTTCGAATTCATTGAATCTGGGGAGTTGATCAACTCATGCCCCGTCGCAATAGGCCGCCGAGTCGAAATTCGAGTTTTCGCGAAGTACGACTTGCCGGAAGCCGGAAGGGTGTTTTTGGCGGACGCAGGTGGGATCCTCGGGAACTCAGGAGTTGCGCTCAAGTTTCAATTTCTGCCAGAAACATAGACCCTAGCGAGGATGCGATCCCTCTGACCGGATCCCATTTCTCGTTCTGGTGCCGAGCGCGATATCATGGCGCGATGCGACGAAGATCACGCGAAGATCCGTTCGTTGCTGGAGAGATTGCGCCCCGCCGACAATGCGGAAGTCTTGAACGCAGTCCCCTCGCTGGGAGAAGACGCGACTCTGGTTGACGTCACCGGACTGATCATCTATTTCAGCGTGGCGCATGTCGTGTTGCGCGGCACGCTGCTGTAGATGTCACGCGCAATCCGGCTCCAAAAGTCCAGTGAGATCTACAGACCATCGACCTCCACTGGTTTCTTCATCCGTTCGACCCGACTTGGAAGTGGCTATCGTGCCCAACACGAAAAAGCTCTTAGTTGCGTTTGACCCTACGAAGCCGGATATTCACTCAAGTGACTTCCTCGTTCCCTGGAACAGGGCGGGGCAGCCCGTATTGCTGGGTTTGAAATCGAACCAGGATTGCACCTACGGACTGTTGGTCTTCGTCGGACGTGCGGTGTCGGAGGACGACCTGCTTGCCAAGCTCGTCGATTCTGGAACAGCGATTGAGAACGGGGACAACATTTTCAGGTAACTGCTCAATAACCCCTCGGAAACTGGTATTTACTCAAAGTCGGTTTTTCGGGGAATGTATGGCGCATGAGCCAGTCAGACCCCCAGCCAATCCAACCGATCGTCATCGCGGGAATCGAGATCCCGGCGGCGGAGCAGACGCC
>CAMATH010000188.1 GCA_945860955.1 Planctomicrobium piriforme | reverse complement strand
CGTCAAGAGCGGCAAAGTCAACCGGGTCAGCAGATTCCAGTCGACCGGTCGCGGCAACGACTGAGAAAAAGATGCCGACTGCGGAGACGGCGCGACTTTATCGAGAAGGTGTGCTGGCCGAGGAACAGGGGAGAAAGAAGCTCGCCTTGGCGTTTTTTCGGACAGCGGCCAAACAGGGATCGCACGAGGCGCAACGCGAACTGGCTCGTCTGGAATCCCGACGTCAGCCCAATTAGTGTCCGTTTCTGTGGCGAAAACCGAAAGGTCGGCTGGTGGGTGGCCCCGGCTTTCGGCTTTCATGGAGTGCGGGATCTTGCTCCCCCCTTTCGTTCTTCCTTCCACGACTCTCAACAGGCACGCTGAGCGTCCTGCACGCCATCATCGATCGCTCACTGGAATCGTCGATCGCCAGACCAGTACGATGTCGAGCCGGCTCGCATGCAGCTCATCTCGCAACAGCCGTCTTGCGCTGGGCGACACGACGTCACGCGACCGTGAGCCGCCACACGCGAACTCCTACGCTGTCACCCGCAGGGAAATGAACCGATGAACCTCGCCCGCTGCGTTGCGCTCCTGTTGACGCTTGGCATTCCCTGGCCCGTGGCGCACGCGGATGAGCCGCGTTACGAGTGGCGCAACGTCACTCACAAGGCGGCGTTCGCCCCCCGCGACGGCGCCGGCACGCTCACCTTTCAAGACCGAACGTGGCTGATCGGGGGCTGGAATCCCGGAGACAAGCTCTGGATCATTGGCGGCGACGTCAATCAGAAGCACTATCAAAACGACGTCTGGAAGCTGGTACGGTAGTAGTCAACGATTTGACAACAGCAGCCCGTTGCGCGAAACTCCAGCAATGTTCGACCGCAATGCGGCTGTCAAAGGCCCCATTCTCTGGCAACCCGCCTGAGGGAGATGCTTCCGATGTTGAATGTCAGTGTTGCGCCGCAGTCTCCGATGTGCGATGGGCATTCGCGCCGGAGTTTCTTGCGGATTGGCGGGTTGGGGCTTGCGGGGCTCTCCGTTGCCGATCTGCTTCGGCTGGATGCGCAGGGAGAAGTCCGCGCCGAAGGCCGTGGCAAGTCGGTGATCATGATCTACCTGCCGGGCGGTCCGAGCCATATCGACATGTACGGTATGAAGCCCGACGCCCCCGCCGAGTATCGGGGGGAATTCGATCCGATCCAGACCAACGTCCCTGGCATCGAGCTTTGCGAGCACATGCCGTTGCAGGCACGGATCGCCGACAAGTTGTCGATTGTTCGCGGAATCAAGAGTTTCGCGGGAGGCGGGAACCACGACGCCTACGAGATCCTGACCAGTGATCCCCGTCCGGGGGAAAAGCTCCCTCCGAATCCACTCCCGGCGTTTGGCTCGGTGGTCAGCAAAATTCGCACGGTTGATGGCGGCGGGGTTCCTCCCTACGTGGGAATCAAGAATCTGCATCTGGTCCTGCCGTCGCTCAACGACGACCCCGAGACGGCGGCGTACCTCGGGAGCGCCCATCGACCGTTTCGGACGACCGGCCCGGAACTGGCCGATCTTTCGCTGGCCGACAATGTCACGCTCGATCGCCTGGCCGACCGCAAGACGCTGCTGCGGTCGTTCGACAACGTGCGACGCCGACTCGACAGCGGCGCGGCGACCCGCGCCGACATCGACAGCTATACGACCAGGGCGCTCGCCATGCTCAGTTCCAACAAGGTCCGCGACGCGTTTGACATCAGTCGGGAACCAGAAAACGTTCGGGATGCCTACGGGGAATCTACCGATTTTCTGCTGGCCCGCCGTCTGGTCGAAGCGGGGGTCTCGGTGGTGACTTTGCCCTGCCGATACCCGGCCACCATTGGCGACTTCTTCAAAGGCTCCCTCGATCACTGGGACACTCACTGGCACAACTTCAAGTACTTGCGACTCATGCTGCCGAAGTACGATCGCGCCGTGGCGACCTTGATCACCGACCTCTACCAGCGCGGCCTGGACCAGGAGGTGACGGTCGTGATTTGGGGTGAGTTCGGTCGCACCCCGCGAATCGACGACACCCTGCTCCCCGGCAGCGCCGGCCGGGAACACTGGCCCGAGGCGGGATTCGCCTTGTTCTCTGGCGGCGGCCTCAAAATGGGTCAGGCGATCGGTGAGACCGACGCCCGTGCCGAGCGCTCCAAGGGCCGGCCTTTCACTCCGTCGAACGTCCTGGCGACCCTGTACCACACGCTGGGCATCGACCCGTCCCGAACCTTCCCAGACCATTCGGGCCGGCCGCGATCGATTCTTGACGAGCGTGAACCGATCCGCGACTTGTTGTGACCCGGGCTTCTTAAAGCTGCGGGAAAGGCTTTCCAGCGGTAAACGCCCCGATCCAATGGGCGTACCTCGTCCAGGGTTGACCCGTCTAGGGCGACGACACGACAAACGCGACTCGTCGACACACGGCACGCAGCGGCACTCTGACTCAGCGGTCATTCGCCGCATGGGAATTGCGTTACGCCACCGGTTCGCCGGTGGGTGGCCCGAGTGGTTCGTGCGGCTGTTCCATCCGCGACTCAACTCCGGCCTATTGCCGGCGTTATCTCTCACACCTTTTCTTCCGCATTGCAGACTTCATTTCTGGGCTTCAGCCAGTCGACCAAGCGAAGCCCCGGGACGTTGCGAAAATCGGCAGTATTGTGAGTGACGAGTGTCAGGTTGTGCACCAACGCCGCCGACGCGATCATCAGGTCTGCCGTCGGGACCGCCAGGCCTTGCTGAAGCAGCGTGCCGCGTACCTTCCCAAATTCGTGAGCGCATGCCGAATCGAAATCGACGATCTCAACTTCCTGCATCAGGTCGGCGATCAGTCCCAAGAGACGATCCGACTGCGAGTGCTTGTAGGCCCCCGCGAACAACTCGGCCAGCGTGATCGTCGAAATCGCAATTCGACCGGTGTACAGTATAAACCGATGGGCCAATGTCGAAGGCCGACGCATGTGAGCCGAGCAAATGTCGGTATCGAGCAAAAACGTCATAGCTCACCCAGATCGGCGACCTGCGGCCGACGTTCAAGCCTCCGATCCTGCCGAATCGTTTCCATAATGGCATCCCATTCCTCATCGTCCGCCAGCGCCCCTTCGGTGCGCAGCAATCCCGCACCGGTCGAACGCGTTGTCCGGCGAACAATACGCACCTGAACAAACACCTCCTGTCCCTCGGCCACTCCGAGGTCTTCGTCGAGTTCGATCGTCTTGCCGTGGACCGTTCCGTGCAGCGACTTCGTCATGATTCCTCCTCGAGTTCAACGCGTGTTTTCATTATATCCTGCTTGTTGATCGCTGTCGCCTCATTCGACTCACCCGGGCGAACGCAGAATTGATAGTCGTCTTCGGGGACGCCAAAATGGTACATTGCCTGCAGGCGACCAGCCAGTTTTCAAACTGGGTACGGCCCAATTGGTCGAAGTTGAGGCCAGCGCGTTTCAAAAACGCCGGACCACGCGAAGAAACCGGTCGGCTGACGCCCCGCCCCGGCGGGGTCGCCAGGCCAGGGTCGACACGCTCCCAGTGATGATTTCGAAGCTCAATCGCTGGCGTGGATTTCCCTCTGTCACCGCTTCGCAAATCTAGTCGCGAAAATCAGCGCGTGACTCGGTACAAAAGAAGTCCGCTACTCTTGGCTTCATGCGGCTCATTTCATCGGCTACTCACCGCCGCCTGGTCCCGGCGCTTGCCCTGCCAACTTTTCATATTCACCATGTACAGTGAAATCGAAGAGCTGCGTCCCCATTTCGTCGTCGCAACCTGTCCCGAGACCGGAACCGGCGACGATTGGCTCAGAATGGAACATCATTGTCCGCAGCCGGTGGTGGTTCCGTTGAATTCTTAGTCGGGCGTGGTCCGGCCTGGATATTGGGTAACAGGTCGTGATTTGCCGCGAGCCACACCCACCCTTCCTCGGTGATCGCGACGCCTGGATATTCGTTGGTTCCATATCCGTCGGAATCTTCAACGACAGATGACTCGATGAAGCCTCGTCGTTCCAGCATTTTCACCGCGAGAATCGCGACCAGGTTCGCATAACCGAGCTGTTCCATTTCGTCGCGGTACTTGTGGAACGGGGCCGCGTCGCGTGGCGAACAGGATGCCTCGGCCACTGCCTGAAGTGCGTCGAATTCGTGTTGTGGCATCCCTCCCGGCGTTGCCGTTGGCAACCTCGCGGCGACAACCCTGTTTTGTTCCGTAACCCTTTCGAATTCAGGTACTACGCCCACAAATGTCTCGAATTCGACCGCCGGGTTCGCACACCCGATTGCCTTCGCCAGAACGGGAAAAATCAACCGAAGGCTTGCCACGTCGGTTGCCAGTGCCGCCTGCAGGTTGCTCATCGGACTGGGGAGCTTGGCAGGGACCATTCCCGAGTGGCACAACGGAATGACTGGGATGTCGCGAATCCAACCGGCTCCCGCTTCGAAGTTGATCCACTGCCGCCGAACGGACTCGGGACTCGCCAGGATGACTTCGACCGCGCAGTGCTTCAGCGCAACCGTGATTTGATCAAGCCAGCGACGACCGAGTTCGATGCTGGTGGGATCTGACGAAACGAAGACATCCATCATTCCCAGAAAGCTCGATTCGATCAACTGCTTCAGGGCCAACGCGATTTCTCGCTCCTCCGTGATGTGCGAAATGAAGATCAGTGGCTTTTGCATGCAGGTGACTCGGTCATCGTGGCGTGGACGGAGGTTCGCAGGCGACTGCCACGACTCCAACATCCTGACGGAATTGCGAAAACGAATCAACTGGGATGACCGAAAAACGCGGTCGACGCGGCAATCACCCATTTATTGAAATTGCAGTTGCGTCCATGGTTTGGCATCCCAGTTGCGGACGCCCCAGTTCATTACGCTCCGCCGGCAGCCATTGGCGGAAGAATAGAAAGCTCCGACTCATCGATGACACGGAATCGCGCGTCGCGACGTGTCGCCGGCGGCGGTTCACGACGTGACGCGGCACGGTCGATCGATTCAACGCAGCGCCCATGGCAATAACCGCCGGGCGAGCCGGCCGGCGTAAGCCCAATGCCACTTACTTTCGGAATTTCTCCGCCACCCCGAATAATTGGCATGAATTTTGCGCCAGGATGGCAGGTCGTCCATTTGTGTGGAAAACCTGCCATTTTTGCAAGGAGGCGCCATGCCGCACCGTCCCGCCAGCGCCGACGGTCCGTCGGCCGACAAACTCGATTCGGCGGCCCAGTTGTTTCGCTCGGTGATGGAGACCTCGCGGCGAGACCTTGGTCTCGATTTCGACGAAGGTTCGACCAGCCGGATGGTGTACACGCGGGGTGTCACGTTGTGGATGCTGATTTTGCAGCGTCTGGGCGGCGGTCAGACACTCGAGGAGGTCGTGTCGCACATTGTTGACGATGCGGGTGATCTGTTGCCCGATAACAAGCGTGTGCGAGAGCAATCTCTGTCGGAGAATTCCGGGGCCTATTCCCAGGCTCGCAAACGCCTTCCGCTGGAATTCATCCTGGAGTTCTCCCAGCGGGTCTGCCAGCACCTCGGCCAGATCAGTGAACCGTTCTGCGATGGACGACGGGCGTTCCTCCTCGACGGCACGACGATCACGCTGCCGCCGACCGCAGCGTTGCGGAAGGCGTATCCGCCGGCACCCAATCAACATGGCGTGTCCGTCTGGCCGGTCGCCCAGTTGATGATCGCCAACGAACTCCAAAGCGGCTGTGCCATGCTGCCGCAAATCGATCCGATGTACGGGGAGAACAACGCCAGCGAAGCCGTCCAGGCCCGGCGGATCCTCGAGCAGTTGCCGGCCCGTTCCATCGTTCTGGCCGACAGCGGTTTTGGGATCTACAGCGTCGCCTACCACGCCGCCCGCTGTGGTCACAGCTTCTTGTTTCGCTTAACCGGCGTGCGTTTCAAAGCGCAGCGTCGCTGTGCCGAATTGATCGATAAAGGCCCGACGCACGAGACGTATCGTTGGCGCTGGACTCCCAGTGTCAAGGATCGCCGCAGCTATCCCGAATTGCCCGCGGATGCGTCGCTTGACGTCCTGGTGCATGAAGTGCGCATTCCCGGCGATAAGCCGCTGTACTTGGTGTGCAATCTGGATTGGGATGGCCCCACGGCGGCCACCGCCTACCGGCGTCGGTATGACGTGGAGTTCGATATTCGCGACCTCAAAGTGACAATGGATGTGGAGAACATCCGGGCCAAGAGCGTAGAGATGTTCAAGAAGGAGCTGTACACATCGATTGTGGCCTACAACCTGGTGGCCCAATTTCGGCGTCAAGCGGCGAAACTCGCCGGGGTCCAGCCGCGTCGCTTGAGATTCAAAGGGGTGTGGACAACGCTGAAACACCGCCTGCTCCTGAAACCGATGTGCAGTCTCGCCGAATGGTTGGAGCGCTACGACGAAGCCCTCGCCGTAGCCGCGAAGAATAAACATCCCCAGCGGAAACAGCCGCGCGACTACCCGCGAAAGGCGCACACCCGACGACAGAAATCCACGAAATTCATGAAAGCTCTCCGCAAAAGAAACGACAGCGAGCCTCCGTCGTCGGTGCCAAAGTAAGTGGCATTGGGCGTCCGCCGTCGGGTCATTCACAGCCACTCAATGCCTGTTGATCTTCGAACGTTTTTGCGGCGTCGTGTGCTTCGCTCGTCGTGACAGCCGGGCACTCCGCTACTCCACACAAAACTCCTCCAGTGACTTACGCACGAATGACAACGGGGCTTCGGCGACCGATCCCAGTGGGGGAGGCGCTGCTGGGAATAACATGGTGCAGGTCTCGGGAGTCGAATACGACAGCAATGTTGCGGGGGGCGATTCCAATGTCACGAAACAGATTGCCTACGTCGATTCGAACAGCGCAAACAACCGCGAGACGTCGTTCGTGTACGACTTCCGCAATCGCCGGACGGCGACCGACGGGGAAGTCGACTTCTACGAACAAGTGATCTACGACAACCTGGATCGCGTTCTCAAGACCGACCGCCGGAACACGACTTCAGCCGGGAATCTGATCGCTCGGGCCGAAACCCGGTTCGATGATCGTGGGAGGGTGTACCAGTCGGTGCGGTATGGGGTCGATCCGACATCGGGTGTCGTCGGCTACGGATTGACTGACAATACGTGGTTCGATGGCTCCGGCAACGTGATCAAGAGTCAGCCGGCCGGGTCGAGCGCATTCACCAAGTCGACCTACGATGGCCTGGGACGGACGCTCAACACCTACGTCGGCTATGACCTGTCGGACAGCACGTACACCGATGCGACGACAATCACCGGAGACTCGATCTTCGAGCAGACCGAGCAGACGTACGATGCTGCGAGCAACGCGATCCAGACGACCTCCCGCGCACGGTACCACAGCGCGACCGGAACGGGATCGCTCGGGTCGCCGTCGAGTACGCAGCCTAAGGCACGGGTGACGTACGCGGCTGGATACCCCGATGCACTGGGGCGGACTGTTGCGTTCGCCGACTACGGAACGAACGGCGGAACGGCGCTGTCTCGCTCGGCCACGATCCCCACTCGCAGCGACACGTGTCTGGTGACGTCAATGACGTTTGACGTAGCGGGCAACCGGGCGACGACGACCGATCCTGCGGGATTGGTAGTTCAGATGACGTTTGATGCCCGCGGGCGGCAGACACAGCAAGTGAAAAATCCGGTCACATCAAGCAGTTCCTCCAGCAGTAGTTCGTCCAACACCTGCGGCGCGTCGGACGACACGAATGTCACCGTTCAGACGAGCTACACTGCGGACGGCCAGATCTCGACGATCACGGCGGTCAATTCGAACACTGGCAATCAGATCACGCAATACGTCTACGGCACGACGCTGTCAGACTCGGCGATTGCCACCAGCAATCTGAAGCGCTCGGAGGTCTACCCCGACTCGGTCGATTCAGACGACTGCATCAAGTTCACGTACAACCGCCAGGGCCAGGTGACGACGAAGACCGACCAGAACGGAACGGTTCACAGCTTCGATTTCGACAAACTGGGTCGCGATACCGAAGATCGCGTCACGACCCTGGCTTCGGGAGTTGACGGTGCCGTCCTTCGCATCGAGAAGACGTTTAAAGTGCGAGGAATGGTTGAACACATCACCAGCTACGACAACGCGACCGTTGGCTCAGGTGCTATCGTCAACGACGTCCTCATCGCGTACAATACCTTCGGTCAAGTGACCGCCGACTATCAGTCCCACTCGGGGGCCGTGAACATGGCCAGCACTCCGAATGTCCAGTACGCATACCTGTCGGGATCGGCGAATTCGATTCGTCCGACGTTGATGACGTATCCCAATGGACGCGTCTTGACCTACAGCTATGGGACGGCGGGCGGGGCCAATGACGCTCTCTCTCGAACCGCGGCCCTGATCGACAACGACGGGACGACGCAACTGGCGGCGTACCAGTATCTCGGTCTGGGCACGTTCGTCGAAGTCGACTACACCGAGCCGGACATCAAATACACGCTGATTGATCTATCGAGCTCGAACGATCCTGATACCGGAGACATCTACAGTGGTCTCGATCGGTTTAGCCGGGTGAAGGATTGTCGCTGGTACAACTACTGGACCAGCACCGACGCCGTCCGGATCAAACATGGCTACGATCGAGCTGGAAATCGGCTGTATCGTGAAGATCCAGTGGCGGCCAGCTACGGCAAGGCGTTTGACGAATTGTACGCCTACGACCGAACCTACCGACTGGTCGCCATGCAGCGGGGGACGCTGAACGGGTCAAAGACGCGAATCACCGGCGGATCGAAGACGTTCGAGCAGTGCTGGACGCTGGATGCGACCGGGAACTGGCAGGGGTTCCGGGAAGATTCGGATGGGAACAGTTCGTGGGACCTCGTGCAGGCTCGTTCCGATAACAAGGTCAATGAGATCACCGGGGTGACGAACTCGGTCGGGTCGGCGTGGACCGCACCGGCGTACAACCGGAACGGGAACATGACGACCGTTCCGCAGCCGGCGGATCCGACTAAGGGGTACACCGCGACCTACGACGCCTGGAACCGACTGGTTAAGATCGTCGATGTGCCGACCGGCCAGACCGTCCAGGAAAATGCCTACGATGGACGAACGTTCCGAGTGGTCAAGAAGTCGTACACCGCCGGAGTTCTGAGCGAGACCCGCCAGTTGTTCTACTCGACCGGTTGGCAGGTGGTGGAGAAACGGGTGGGGGCTGCCACAGCCGCCGAACGGCAGTTCGTCTGGGGGCTGCGGTATCTCGACGATCTGATTGTTCGGGATCGAGACACTACCGGAGGCGGATCACTTATTGAGCGGCTTTATGCACTGCAGGACGCCAATTGGAATGTAATGGCTATCTCCAATTCGGCAGGAGTAACACAAGAGCGATACGCGTATTCTTCGTACGGAACCCCCGTGGTCTCAACGGGGACCATTGGCACCCGTAGCTCTTCGAGCTATTTGTGGGAAGTGCTCTATGGCGGTTACCGATCGGACTCGTCCAGCGACCTCTACTCAAATCGTCACCGCACCTATGTCCCACTTGCTGGCATTTGGCTGGCGCGAGACTTAATTGTGTATAGCGGGGAAGACTTCAATCTCTATCAGTATTGCCAATCTGCTCCTCAAATGTTTGTCGATTCGTTGGGGCTCGTTATGTGGCCGACGCAATATTATCGCGATCCCGACACTGGAGAACTTATACCAATACAAGTTGATAGACCGCACTTCGACCCATCCGACCTCTTCCCGGTTAGTGTAATTGTTTCTGTGCCACTTCGAGTCTGGCGACTGGGTTACCTAGGTGCAAGATTTTTTCGTGCATCAGCCACTCCTATATTGGCTCGTCTTGCTGCGGCGCGAGCCGCTCTGGGCCAGGTATCCGGATCCGCGCTTGGTGGAGCCTTAGGGACAGTTGCTTTGTTGGCGAGTCCAAAGCATTTCCGTCCCTCCATGGTGAATGGGTGTAACCGACATTCCGCGCTATACTGATAGGGTTTTCAGATCTGGTAACAGGTGCAGAAATGCCCCGTAGCGGGTTCTTGCGGTCGTAGCCCGGCCAGCCTGGAGTTCATCCCAGTACGACGATTGGTAGAGTGCGCGAACGTCGAGCATCGCCTGCGCGTTGGCTTGTGTCCAGCGCATTCCAGTGCGTTCCATGCGGTCTTTCACGAGATGCCGGCAGGCGCCTTCAATGACTCCGGTGGCGATTGGGTAACCTTTCGCCAAGTATTCGTTGTAGCGCATTCGAGCGGCGTTGGTGGTGAAGTAACGGCAGACTGTCGTGATTTCCTTCTTCTCCGCCCGAGTGGGTTGGCACCGCCGGGCCCGTGCACGCAGGCTGACGACAACTTGTTTCGTCTTCCCCTGGAGGATCCGCGTAAGCGCTCCCCAAACACACTCTAGACACGCCGACTATTTTCGCGGGTTCGTTTCGAAGAATTCCGAACCCCAGCGAGAAGGAGTGGCCGATGGCCCGAGTGCGAGATCCAGATCTGTGGCAGGTGTGGCGTGAGCGATTGCGGCGATTTCGAGGATCCCTGGAGACCGTCGCCGATTTCTGTCGGCGGGAGCGGGTCTCCGTCGCCGCGTTCTACCAGTGGAAGCGGAAACTGAGCCCCAACGGCGACCAACCGTCGACACGCCGTGAGAATGATTTCGGGGCGTCTGGCGCGCGTCGAGCCAGTCCGTCGCGGCGATCGGCACCGCAGTTCATCGAACTGGTGGTTCCGGCGAGGTCCGCGACAAGTGGGGCTCACTCCGAAAGAGACTCAGCCGTCGCCGCAGGGTACGTCGAGATCCGGTTGCCGAATGGAACCTGCGTGCGTCTCGCCAGTGGCGATCTGGCCGCCCTGCGGACCGCCATCCTGGCTGCCGCCGAGATCGGCGATGGCGTCGGCGAAGGAGGTGTCGCATGCTGAACGTTCCCGCCGGTGTGCGAGTCTTCCTATGCGTTCAGCCGACGGACATGCGGAAGAGCTTCGACGGACTCACCGGGCTGGTGCAGTCGGTCTTCCAGCAAAACGTCCTCGACGGCCATCTGTTCCTGTTCGTCAACCGTCGTCGCGACAAACTCAAGCTGCTCTATTGGGACCGCGATGGTTTGGCTCTGTGGGCGAAACGTCTTGAAGTCGGAACCTTCGAACTCCCGGCCCACGCCGTCGACGCGTCGCAACTGGAACTCGACGCGACCGACCTGTCGCTGCTGCTCAACGGTATCGATCTGGGATCGGCCCGTCGTCGCAAGCGGTATCGCGCCGCGGGCTGACACGTGATTTCGTTCGCCAAGCGCCCGCGGTTGGTGCTCGGCGGACACGACTCAGAAGACTTCCGGAACTATTTTCGGAAGTCTTTTGCTGTTTTGCATTCGCGATCTTTTCTTTGTTTGCATTATTGTTATTATTATGTCCATGCAAACGCCAGTCGCCATTCCGCAAGACCTCGCCGCCTGCCAGACGTTAATCGTCGAAATGGCCAGCGTGATCTCGACGTTGAGTGCGACGAACCAGCAGATGGAGCAGACGACGGAAGAACTGCTGCTGACGATCAAGCGATTGCAGGCGATGATGTATGGACGGCGCAGCGAGCGGTACGTCGAGGATCCCGGGCAGCAGCACTTCGCGTTCCCCGACGACGGCGGCCTGGCCGCCGAGCAAATGGCCGCCGCCCTCGCGCAGGCGAATGCGATCATCGAAGAGTACCTGGTTCGTCGACGGCGGAAGCAGGACGACAAGAAGCCTCCGGAAGGGAGCCAGAAACTGCCGGAGCATCTGGAGCGTCGGGAGTTTCCCGTTGACGTGCCCGCATCAGAAAGGGACTGCGAAACGCATGGTCCCCGGGAACGCATTGGCGAGGAACGCACGGAAGTGCTGGAGTTCGATCGTCCGAAAATGTGGGTGAAGGTGCTGGTGTATCCGAAGTACGCCTGCGTCGGCCACAGCGAGTGCGGCCTGCTGATGCCGGCACGGCAGATCGTGGGAATGATTCCCGGTGGCAAGTACGCCCCCAGCATTGCTGCGGAAGTGGTCGTCAACAAATACATCCGCCACCTGCCGCTCTATCGGCAGCAGGACATGTTCGCGGGATTGGGATGGGCCCCCAGTCGTTCGACGCTGTGCGGGATCACCGAAACGACGGCCAGTCTGCTGGAACCCCTGGCGCGACGGTGCGCCGAGCTGGTTCTTCA
>CAMATH010000187.1 GCA_945860955.1 Planctomicrobium piriforme | reverse complement strand
CGGTCGACAGTCACTCGCCGCCGCGATGAGGGCTCAGGTCGAGAGGAATCTCGTCAATAGCCGCGCGAACGGGTCGGATTGGCAATCACCGTGCGCCGCGCCCCGCCAGCCTCGCACCGCGGCGAAATTTCTCGCGCGGCCCCCCCCCCGCCGGCCGCGGAGTACGTGGTTCTGTTGGGCGCTTACCTTCAGCAGTCCGCCGAGCGACTCATCGCAGACGACGTCACCGATCGTCGCCGCGACGGGCACTTCCTGGGATTCCGTACCGAGAGTCGCGTTGCCCAGAATCCTGGTGAAGAAAGTCGGAGCCACCCACCAGCCGACCGTCAGTTTTTGGCCACAGAAAAGCGCACAGAAGTATTCTTATTCGAACATTTCGTCAATCACAACTGGTTCTGAGGGTTCACGTTATGGCGACTCTTGAATCACAGTCCCAAAAAGTCGTACATGAACACCGGACTACTCGTCTAATGGTGGGTATTTGTATTCATGTTGTCTGATGTCCATGCCATGAGTTGATGGCTGTTCCGTCGCCGAACTGGTTTGCGAATCGGATGAACCCATGGCACGAATCCCGCGAAAGCTGCTGTTTGATCCGAGTGAGGTCAGGGTCTATCACTGCATCAATCGGTTCGTCCGTCGGGCGCGTTTGATGGGGCGTGATCCCTACTCTGGACAGTCGTACGATCACCGCAATGAATGGCGAGTTGGCCGGATGGCGGAACTCGCTGGGTTGATGGCCTGCGAGTTTCTCGGGTTTTCGGTGATGGACAATCACTTTCACGTGGTCGTTCGCAATCGGCCCGATCTTGTCGCAGTGTGGAGTGACGAAGAAGTTGCACTCCGCAACTCGGCAGGTGGCTCTTTTTGGCTGCGAAAGTGGTACTGTTTTTCGCTGCGATTGCGAGTTCATCGCGCCGATCACTGCCACAGTTCATTGAACTCGTGGTTCCGGCGAGGCCCGCGACAAGTGGGTCTCACTCCGAAACAAGGCTGGGTGTCAGCAGCAATCAACCACGGACTTTTCCCTTCGTTGCCAAGACCGGCACCTTTTGGAATGCCGCCCGGAGTGTCACGTTGCCCACACCCTGGTGCGGACGGTTCGTGTGGTAATACCGGAATGCATCTCGGCTCCGTCAGTCGTCAATTCAGGGGGAACCGACAGATCGCAATTGAAACCGGAAGAACTGGGCCAGCGACTCGGCCACCTGTCCCCCCGCCAAAACGATCGCGTCGCCTACTACAAAGATTCGTTGTTGCGGCAACTTGCGTGTTAGGGCGAAGATTTCGTCCAGCGACGGCCAATGTTCCGCTCGAAACGGTTCTGGGGGCGGTAGTGCGAACATGTGAAAGTCGTCGATCATGATGATGTCGTTGATCGTACTTTTTTGAAGTGCGGTGAGTTCGTCGGCAATGGGACATTGCTCCTCCCTGCCGAACGACTCGCCATGTTCGCCGCACCAATGGGCGTCCAGCCAGAAGAGTTTCGGCTGAGGAAGTGCCACGATCGTCGGCAATATTGACGGGGAATGCCCGCAGTGGAACGCGATGTTGCTGTTCACTGCACTATCTCGCGCTTTCGCATAAAACTCTGGCTTCCGCTCGATCGTAATCACGTCAACAAACCGCTCGGCAGCCCAACCGGCGCTCTCACCGCGAAACGTCCCAGTTTCGACAAACGTCTCCAGGCCCAGTTCGTACGCACAATGCTCCGCCAAGCGGTCCAGTGGGGGTGTGAAGATGTGACCCATACGGCACCTATCTCTCCAGGACGCTCCCCATCATTTCGATGCTGACGCCGAATTTCAAGTGCTGGTGGCATTGGCCAGAAAGAACAGAATCGGGAGGAAGATCTGGGACACTACAAATTGCCGGGAATGCAGGGAATTCTGGGAGCGGCGACGTTTTTGTACTGTGCCGGACGGGCGGCCGACTGTCCGATTCTGTCAGGCCTGGAATTCGCGTCCGGTTCCAACTGCCATGGAGAGGCGCTTCGGTGCCGAAATCTCCAATACAGGGCCGATTGGAAAGGTTCGGCAGACGGTTCCGTCACCTCAAGCCAGCGGCTTTGAAATGGCGTCCAGGTCGGTAAAGTGATTTTTGAGCCGGAATCTGTGTAAGATGTCGAAACGCGTTTCGATCGCTCCAAGCCCACCGTCCGGGGTTCGGAATTTCGGCTGTACTCTCCCGCCTGCTGGGAATTGACGCTGGAAAAGCCGGGGCCACCCACCAGACAGATCCCGTTATTGGCCAGAAAAGAGCGCACTGACGTATACATATATGGCTATCGCGTCGGCCGCAACTGGTTCCGAATGTTTGGGTTGCAGCAATTCTTGATTCCCAGTCCTGTTTGATTCGGCCGAGGTCGGGGTCTACCACTGTATCAACCGGTGCGTCCGTCGGGAGCGTCTGATGGGGGGCGTTCCCTACACTGGGCAAACGTCCGATCACCGCAAGGAATGGCTGGTCGGCCGGATCGAGGAACTCGCCGATCTCTTGGCCTGCGAGTTCCCGGCGTTTTCGGTGATGGACAATCTATCCGGTTCCCGGTTGCGCTCGACCGGCTGGTTGAATTCGACACCGCATGGAAAAAGCCAATCAAGCCGCCGCGCGGCCGAACACGGTGGAAATGGGGCGATCGAGGTTGGCGTTCCGAAACGGTGCAAACGTCGTCGCATCCTTTGGCAGAATCTGGTACGGTGTTCGTAATTCCCGCACACTGGACCGCAGCCGGCGCGTTCGGAAACGAGTCAACTCCGTCGAGCCGCGCCCGTCAGGAAGCGGGAGTTTGACAACGTCCCTGAACTTCGAAGCTCTGGTCAGCGCATCACCCACTGCCGCTCGGGGCATATGATTCACGGCGCATTGTCGCGCGTGTGAGCCGTTTCCGTGATCGTGAACTGTGAGTCAAACGAACATGTCATCGCCGACTGTGGTCACCGTTTTCGACTTGAGTCCCTCCGAAAAACTACAGCTTGTGGAAGATCTTTGGGACGACCTCGCAACAACTCCCGATCAGATTCCGCTCTATTCATGGCAGGTTGACGAGTTGGCCCGTCGGAAGGCCAACCTCATGAACAATCCCGCGTCCGGCCTGACTTGGGACGAAGTCCAACGCAGGATTCGCAGCCGAGATGGCCGTTGAGCTGATCATCGCTCCTGAAGCGACGCAGGATCTCGCCGAGGCCTACCGCTGGTACGAAGAACGCCGAATCGGCCTGGGCGAAGACTTCCTGAGCTGTGTCGACGCCAGTATTCAGGGCATCTGTCGGTTGCCAGAGTTGCACGCGATTTTCCATGAGACGTATCGCCGAGTCCTGGTGCGACGGTTCCCCTTCGTCGTGATCAATGAATATGCGGTGGAAACCGTCACGGTCTATGCGGTGTTTCACACCGCGCAAGATCCGGACAAATGGCGGACTCGTCTTTAGTGAACTTGCGGTTCAGCGGCCTACCGTACTCGCGCCGTGCCCCAGCTCAGTGCCAGCCCCCCTCTGTGCGGCGCAGCGTTCCTTTCGAATTAAAGGCCATCGACAGGCCAGGGAAAGGCCGGGGCCCCACTAACCGGTTCCAGTTCGCCAGAGGGTGCCGCGGGGGGGCGCGTCAAAAGCAACTGGTTCTTTCTGTTCGGGTTATCGCGATTCTTGATTCACAGTCCAAATTAGAGAACATGAACGCTTGACAACACGCTGTTTGGTGGTCATTTGTATTCGTATTGTCTGATGTCCACTCCGTGAGTTGACGGCTGGACCTTCGCCGAGCTGGTGTGCGAATCGGATGAACCCATGGCACGAATCCCGCGAAAGAGGCTGTTTGATCCCGCTGAGGTCGGGGTCTATCACTGCATCAACCGCTGCGTCCGTCGGGCGCGTTTGATAGGGGACGACCCCTACTCTGGGCAGTCGTACGATCACCGCAAAGAATGGCTCGTTGGTCGGATGGAGGAACTCGCCGGGATCATGGCCTGCGAGTTCCTGGCGTTTTCGGTGATGGACAATTGTGGATGATGCGGTTTTTGACCGAGCGAATCGCCCGTATGGCCAATGCCGAGGACAGAGTTTCGGGTCGTTTTTGGCAGGGGAGGTTCGAAATGATCCGTCTCCTCGATGAAGCGGCGATCGCGGCGTGCATGGTTTACGTCGACCTCAATCCGATCCGGGCGGAAATCGCGCAGTGTCCCGAGGAAAGCCAATTCACGTCGGTCTACGAGCGAATAGTTGCGGCACGCGAGTCTGGTCTCTTTCCATCCGCCGTCGAACCCACCGAATTCGTCATGGAACCAGCAACGCCCCCTGGATGCGCGACCGTCGACGTCCCGAGCGGCAAAAGGGAAGCGGTTGGCTCGGTTGAGTCCGGGGATTCGACGGTTGCCGCCGATGACGATTCGCGACAGCTCGTGGGGGACGTTGATGCGAGTTCATTGAGAGCGGAAGTTTCAGAATCCAGCGAGACGCCGTTCGAAGCGGCGAAGCCGGATCGGGCGGACTGGCTCGTGCCGCTCGAAATCTCCGCAGAAATAGAACAGGACCTTGTGCCGGGCGCTCGGGCGTCGAACAAGGGCTGTCTGGAGATGTCGTTCGCGGCGTACCTGGAGCTGCTGGAATGGAGCGGTCGGCAATGGCGTGCGGACAAGCGCGGAGCGATTCCGGGGAATCTGCCACCGGTCTTTGAACGCTTGGGAGTTCCAGAGGCGGGGTGGATGGAACTGCTGCGGGGCTTCGACGGCCGGTTCCGCCGGGTGGCCGGTTCTCCGGAATCGATGGCGGAAGAGGCGGCGAAGCGGGGCCGACGGTATTTGCACGGGATGCCAACCAGTCGGGCCGCATTCGGCGGGCAATCGCCGCGAAGATCGACGGACACGACCTGAACGCGACAGCGGGCAGGAAGTCGGCGAAATCCAAAGGCCGGCGCGCAGGCCGAGAACCCGCGAATGCAGAGGGGGTTTCCGCACCGCGACTTCTCTCATGGGCAATGAAACTCGCACGCTGAATGGGCCGTTCAGCGACATTGGCATCGTTCGTTGGGGTGTGGGCAGGTAACGGGTTGGTTCGCCTGGGCAAACGCCAGGACAGGACGAGCGAAACCGATTGCAGGACGGCCGGCAATGTCCCCTGACCCTGCGATGACTCGAATCAGTTAATGAAATTCGACTCATCCCGTCGGTCGGTTGATGGGTGGCACTGTCCTTGCACTGTCCTTGTGTCCTGGAAACCCGGGCGAGGCAATTGCCCTGCGTTTTCAGGAAGACTGTACGGGTGCTGTTGCGCAGGCTGGCATTGTCGGTTGATTGATCGTACTCTGCCAAGACGACGCAAGGCGGTTCGCACCCAAATTCATGCAGACAATTCTTGCTGTTCCCATACGAAATTCGACACCGATGAACCCGCAACGGCTCCCCGTCTTTACCCTGTCTGAATGGGAATACAAGTTACTGCACAGTTCGATCGCCAACCAGGTGTGCACTGATGGACGATGGCGCGGCGGTCAGTCCGTTGCAAGCCCAAGTGACATTGTGATCACCGAGCAGCGCCGACGCGAGATTCAAGCGCGAGTCAACGTGGGGCGGTCGGTAGCTGCGGACGTTTTCTGTTTCGGAATCGGTGAACCCGAGCTGCCATACTGTACAAAGGTGGGCGGCATTCCTTTTCGTCCTTCAAATTCACCGTGGCCAGTCGATTCTGATGGCGGTCCCATGACTTTTGTAGCACAATTGTGCTTCTGCGAATCTGAAGACCTGTTTTCCGGACTTCCCGGCGACGTGCTTCTCTTTTTTGCATCGGACTATGATATTTGTCCATCCGATAGAAAGAGAAAGACGCACTTTGAGTGGCAGAATTTGAACGCCGGACAGTTGCTAACCCCCGATGCTGTTCCGAATACGCAATGGCGAGTGCCAGCCTTGTACGGATGTCGATATCGAACCGCCGATTATCCCGATGAGGCGGCAGTCAATGCCGCGCGATCGTATTGCCACGGGGGATGGGGTAGTTGGTGGAATATTTTCTGCTGGGAGGGAACGAAGATCGGTGGTGTTCCAATGTGGATTCAGAATAGTGAAATCCCATCGGAGGTTGAATTCCCTGGACGGTTTCTCGCCGCAATCGGCACGTGTACTCCAACTTGCGACATCGAGTTTCCGTGGATAAATCAGCAGGCACCAATGACCTTTAAAGAGTCGCAGAGCTCAAATTTTCTCGAGTGGGACGACTCTGGAATGATCTATTTGTCGCTCGACTCGAACAACGAAGTTCACTGGACACTTCAGTACTATTGATCGATCTTCTCCGTGAGTCTCCGTATCCAAGAGCGAATGGACTCGACCCTCCCTGTACAAAAACGAAAACAACCGAAACCCACAGACCTATCTATGATCGGATGTGCAGTTTGTCGGACGGAATTCGGATGAGTTGCTGGAGTGCCAGGACGCGGATTTGCCAAATCCGGACGCGAAACCTGTTCCAAAGCCGGGGCCACCCACCAGCCGAACTGCCATTTTTGGCCACGAAAATATTACAAACGTATACCCCCACCAGCGCTGCCTAAGTCGCAACGTGTTCTCTAGATTTAAATTATAGCAATTCTCGAACCACCGACCAAAATGACGAACATGAACACTTGACAATACGCCAAGTAGTGGCCATTTGAATTTGTGTTGTCTGATGTTCATGACGTGAGTTGACGGCTCGACCTTCGCCGAGCTGGTTTGCGAATCGGATGAACCCATGGCACGAATCCCGCGAAAGCTGCTGTTTGATCCCGCCGAAGTCGGGGTCTATCACTGCATCAACCGCTGCGTCCGTCGGGCGCGTTTGATAGGGCGTGATCCCAGACGGATCGCAATCGCCGACCCGGCCGCCGGCTGCGCCGTCGGGCGCGACGCCGCGGAGCGTCGTCGCGACAAAAGCGCGTCGTCGTGACATGTGGCGGACGGCGTTCCTACGACGCCGCGGTCTGGATGACCGGCGGCAGAGTTGAGTGGAGACAGATTGAATCGCTGTATCGGAAACGCTGTTCGCGCGACCGTGAGGCCGAAAGACGGGTTGTGGTTACCGACCTCGCCGCCGGCTGCGCCGTCGGGCGCGACGCCGCGGAGCGTCGTCGCGACAAAAGCGCGTCGTTCCGACAAAAGGGCGTCGTCGTGACATCACTGCTGCAGGTTGCACCACCGCCTCAGGAGTTCCCGTTTTCCTCCCGAGAGGTCGCGGGTGATTGGCATGTAGATCGTCGAGTACCAGATCGCCGGGTCAGTGAATGCCAACAGGGTCGCCGCGAACTCCCGGACGTCGGCGGCGTTGTTGGGGGCACCGCGCGGTCCCCACGGAATCACCTTCGACATGATCGGGTGAATCACCGAGTAATAGCCAAACACCTCGGAGTAAATGAAATTCCAGTCATTGATCTGCGAATCGCTGTATTGACTGTAGTCGTCGAAGGGAAGAATGCGGACCGTGGTGTAGTCGACGTTGTCCCAGCCGAAATTGGGCGCGACCGGCTCGGGAAGTGTCGGATCGACGTAACGGATCATGCTGACTCCCGAGCGGAGCGCGGTGAGGGTCAACGTCAGTTCCCCACCGGCGGGGACCATCACCTGGTCGGTTTTGACAAGGACAACCCCTCCGGGAAAACTCGGATAGGTCGGGTTATTGAGATATCCCAGCGTGTACTGAGTGGAGGCGAGCGCGGTCACTCCTCCGTCGCAATCGACACGGTAGTAGGGATTGTCCGGGGGGACCGGCACCTGAGCCTTGTCGGGGTTCACGACATCCTTCACGCACATCCAGTATTCGAGATTCAGCTTGACCGGCTCGGTGATCGGTGATCCCTTTCGGCGGACTTTCAGCCGAATTGTCGCGGTTCCATCCACCGGTTCTTTCCCGGTCGGCTTGACCTTCAGGTCGAAGTAAAGGGAGCGATTGTCGGTCAGCACGTCGAGCCCGCTCGACTCCAGCAGTTGACTGGTTTTGGTCAAATCACGGTAAATGACCAATTGCCCGGTGGCGAGATTGGCTCCGATCGTCGCCTTGTCGGCGCTGCTGGCATAGGAGACTTCAACCACGCCCCCCCCGCGTTCGTAGGTCGCCTGATCATAGGGAATGTCTCCAATCGTAACCGATTGCGATCCGTCGGCCCCATATTGCAGCACCAGTTGCATGGGTCCCAGATCGAATTTCTTTCGGGTCTGGGGGTCCGCTTCGGGAAATGTGCTGGCGCAATCCAAAGTGACCACCTGCCGCGCGGTGTCGACTTCGGCAAGTGTCGCCCCCAGCACGGCGGTCGGGAGTTTGGACGGGACCGCTGCGGCTTTTCGCGGCCGGTATTTCGCCGTGGTGTGCAGCGACCGGCGTTTGGCTTGATGTTCCTCCTCGGTCAAGTGCGGTTGAGGTGGCACGTATTCGAAGGGAATCTGTGTGCGGAGCTTGCGTCCCACAGGAGCTGTCGCAAGTTCGCCTTTTTTCCATACGCCAATGGACCCCAGCACTTTGCCGACATACGGATTGGAATCGAACTGTCTCTTGCGGAACTTGGCGTTTAGCTCGACCGCCTGCGTTTCATACAACGCGTCGTAGAAACAGTAGCGGACCATCAACCCCTGTTCGGACATCGCCAGTCGTTTCAATTGCTGAATCGCGGGGGAATTGAATTCGGGGTTGTCAATGAACGAGAGATTCTCCTTCTTGAGCGCGAACTGAAAGACCGACGAGACCGCTTCGAATCCTTCGCACTGCGGACCGAGGTTTTTGTACGGACTGATGAAATACGAATACGCGGGAGTGGGGTGGTCAGCGATCAGGACCGGAATCGACACGTTCGGTTTCGGGTTGTACGTCAGACGAAACTGCCCGGTGAAGATCTGCGACGTGACGAGCGCGTACGGGTCGACATCGACCAGCACGCCCCCGCGACGGCGACCGTAGAACACATCCCCCAGAATCTCGACCTGAAGCTGCAAGGCCGGGTCGGTCGCCGGTGTCTGTTGTCCGGAAAGCAGCACCGCCCCGTTTACCTGGGTCTGCTGGAATTCCGTATTGTGGTCGCCGTAGTAGTTCCAGTGCCCCATCTGGCCATGGCCGATGCCGTCCTTTCCCTCGTCTTCATGGAAGCCCTTGATCTCCATGAGGCCCATCAGCCAGTTGCGCAAATCCGGATTGTCGTCGGCACCGGACCAGTTGAAGCTGTTGCCCCCCGGGGCAGGGGGGTCGACCGCCTGGGCGGTGGGGTACAGGTCCATCTTGGGATTCAGCCGAACCGTATCCACATCGTAGACCGACGCCATGTCGTTGTTGTTGGCGGTCGACGGATTGGTGTAGGCGGTTCCAAAGAAACTCAGCCTGGGGAGTGCGAGATAGCTCATGGGTCGGATTCGCGGGGGATATTTTGTTGCGGGTGGATCGCCACGTCGGTGAGTGGCGTAGTGGTCGCAGCAGGAGTGAGCGGATCACTTCGCCTTGTTTTGGCCGGTCGCGTGAACGGACTGTGCCTCACGAAGAACCCAGGCGTAATCGGTTTGCTTGAAAAGTTCCCCGGGAGCGAGTTCTTTGGCGATTTTCTGGAAGTCGACATTGCCGACGCGTCCTTCAATCCCTTTGGACATGTCCCACATATTCAGCCGGCGGTTGGAATTGGGACCGATATTGGCCATCGCGTGGCAACTTTTGCAGGACGAGGTCTTCGGAAAGTAAGTCTCGATGTTGGTGTTAGCGAGCAGCACGGGTCGACCGTCGGCGTCGGTCTCCTCAGTCTGCCACCCCATGACACGGTAGTGCTGCCATTTCGTCCCCTGAAAACGCTTCTCAATCAGCGCGTTGTACTTCGCCGCCTCGGGGTTCAGCGTCGAATTCACACCGACCGCCTCCTGTTTTTCCTGCAGGAAATATGTGTAGGTCGCTTTGGGGTTGTCGATCTGTTCGAACGTGGTGAAGATCCAGCCAAATTGATCTCGGCGAATGATGTGAAACGCCGTCAACGCGATTTTGGAATACTGGAGCTTCCCGTCATCGTCGTAGTAGGCGCCGTACGCGGTCCAGAAACGGGAGTCGTCCTCTCCTTTCTTGAGCAACTTCCAGGCGGCTTTGACTTCGGTCGCGTTGCGGGGGAATTCGAATTGGAACTTCGGATCACTCCGCGCCGCCTCCTGTCCTTCGATATTGTAGAGCGGATGCTTGGACGGATTGGCCGCGATGTAATCGTAAAACTCGCGATTGCACCGCACGTCGTACCGAATCGGAACTGCGTGGGCGTCGACCACCTGCTGACCGTCGATCATCCGATTTCCGGAAAGATAGTGGAGCCAGGTCGAATTCGTCGGGCCAAACCGGGCGCGAAGTTCTTTGGTATCCAGCGGCGTTGTCCCATCCGGGATTTCGCAGATTGTCTCCCAAGGGCAGGGGGGAGCCCCACCAACGCGGAAGATCTCGGTGGAATTCTTCAGCGTCTCCCAGACCGCGGGTCCGGTTCCCAGCCGAGCCCTCGGGTTCGCGACGCCGCGTTTCCCCGGAAGCGCGGGAGCGTTCAGATTCGAAAACAGAGCAACAGCGGTCGCCCCTCCGCCGTCGTTGGAAAGTGGCGATTCCTCATTCTGGGCCACGGCACAGCCAACAATCGCCAACAGAAACGCCGCCGCGGTCACGCCCCGCGCGACAGGGGTCAGAAGGTGTCTCAACGGTAGCATCAAGATGACATCCCGCGGTGAAAGGAAACTCTTGAACACGCCTGGATCGAATCTCACCGATCCCAATTCAAATGCGATGTGGCACCCCATTCCAGGAAGCACCGCTCCGCCAGTGTTTGATGCCGCCGCGCTGCGTCCTGGTCTCCGGCTGACTTCTGAAACCGATACGCGAGCTGGTGGGCGATTCCTTCCACGTGCTTGTAACCGAATCGGCTGGCCGCTTCAATCGCCCCTTGATACGCCGCGTCCGCCTCCGCCGTCGCGCCCGTCAGCCGCGCCTGTTCCCCCTGCAATAGCTGGGCCTTGTGTTCAAAATTGTGTGGACAGTGGGCGGCCCACTTTGCCAGGCGCGTCGCGGACTTGCGAACACCGCGAATCGACTTCCGCCGCGCGGTCCCCGTCTGCCGATCCGCCCGGGCCGCGAGAATCAGCCCGGTGAGAAAATGATGCTCGGCGGCGTGCAGCATCCCCGGCGAGTCCTTGAGGTATCCCGCCGAGGTTTCTGATGTCGACAGCGCCGCGTCGTATTCCCCCCACAGATACTGCGACAGCATTTTGTTGACGTAGTAGTAGTGCGCGAAGTGACGTGAACCGTACTTCGCCAGACTGGCGACATACTCGGCCTCGTCGAACCCACTGGAGCTGAACGTAGAGGAACTCAACGACTTGCCGCACAGATTGCGGATCAATTGCCGAACCGATCGAATCGCCCCAATCGGCTCGCGCAGGTTCATCGGTTTCAGGAACTTAAGGTACCGGTCGGCCTGGGCCCAGATCTCTGAAAACCGGACGCCGCGCATCAGCAGACTCTGGATGGTCGCCGCGCAGGCGCAGCCGGTGTGAAACAGATCCCCCGTCGCGCGCCCGGAGTCGTAGGTGATCCGCCACAGAGCCTCCGCTTCCGTCGCGGGACGCAGCCAACTGGTTCCAAAATACCCCACGACAAACGTCACTTCAGGACGTTGTCGTTCCTGCTGGAACTTGTCGATGATGCTCAGGGCGAGTTGGCCGAACTCGTGACCGACCGGGTGATTCCCCATCACCCCTCCCTGAAAGATCGCGCCGAACACCATCCAGCAGATGGCGCAATCGGGTGTGTTTCCCGATTTGAGGCAGAGATTGACCACCTTGGTCGAGATCGCGACGCACAACTCGGGGCGCACCTGATAAGCTGCCTTGGCGGTGGCGTTGATCAGCCGAACCGCGTTCACCCGCCGGGGGTCGCGCATCTCGGGAAGGTTGACCAGGTCGGCTGTCTTCCGTCCACGCAATCGCCACTTCGCCTGGATGAAATCCCAAAGGAACAACGGCGGAATGAAGCGAGCGGGCAATTCGACGCCAAAATCGCGAGCCCCCTTGCGTCCCTGTTCGTACGCGTCGGCGAAGCGGGCCATGTCGGTGTAAAAGTGGATCAGCCGCTCGTGTGCCACGCCCCGGTCTTCGTCGGCTTGCGCGAGTCGGATCGCGTGTTTGGAAAATTCCTCGGCACGATCGAACGCCAGCTTTTGCAGCGCGAGCCGGGCCGC
>CAMATH010000186.1 GCA_945860955.1 Planctomicrobium piriforme | reverse complement strand
CTCAGGCTGGTCGGCCAGCCGTTGGACAAGTTTCTTGCCGGCCCCCAGCCATTCCAGCGACTGCTGAGCTTCCTCGCACCAGCGGTATCGCTCTTCCGGCTGGCACAGCAGACGCAGGAAATTCAGCCCCGATTTCGAATCGGTCGTGGTGAAGCTGGCGAACAGTTCGTTGCCGATGTGTGTACAGACGGCGGGACGACCGCAATGCCGGGCCGACGTGTCGTCGCAGTGCAAGTGGTCGCTGACCTGACGGGCCGTGGGAAGCAGCTCGTCCTTCTCGGCGTGAAACGTCTCGTGTCCCTCCAGCAGAATGTTCGCGATCTGACCGGCCGAGATGTCGATTCCCCACTCCCGCAATTCTTCCAGCAACCGCCCCTGGGTCACGTGGTTCTGGTGTGTTTGCAGAAGAACGTATTGCTGAAGTCCGACGCCGAAGTGCGAGGTGCATCCGGACGGAAGCGCCGCCACGCTCAGACTTCCGTCGGGCAGGCGATAGGCCGCCCGCCGATAACGTGTGACGTGCGTCTTGACGATCAGATCCTGGACGACGAAGTCGCGGTAACCTTCCAGCTTCGCGTCGGCCGGGAGCTGGTCCGGGTGCAGCACGACGGTCTCGTCGATCTTTAAACTCTTCGTCTTCGGCCGCTTTTCCGAACCGGGACGCTTTCCCTTGGGGTCTTTCGCTGCCCGGGGCTTGAGCAAGCGGCTTGGCTCGATCTTGGGCCGCTGAGTTGTCCCCTTCAGCCGCTGGATCTCGTTGCGGAGTTCGACAATCTCACGTTCATGCCGCCGAATCACCTCCAGCAACGCCATCACCAGCGGCGTCTGCTCCGCCGCTGGGATCTCGATTCCCGCGATGACGATCGGTTGGATTGGCTGGGGGACTGACTGGCTCATGTGCCATACATTCCCCGAAAAACCGACTTTGAGTAAATACCAGTTTCCGAGGGGTTATTGAGCAGTTACCAATCTCGCCCCCTGTGAAAAGTGGTGGATCATTGGCAATAGCGGTCTCCATGACCACAATCCGCCTACTCTCGATGTTCTTTGGGTGGCCCGGATCTCCCCCTACTGAAAAGTCGACGCCTCGTCCAGCAGGCTTCCTTTCTCAGGTGTCAACGTTTCATCTAAATAGCTGATCACACACTTGGTTTTCCCGATCTCGACTCGTGAACCTGTTGGCAACGCCAAAAACCCAGCAACTCGCGGCCAGTCGCTGATGGCTTCGAAGACTGAAATACGACGCAAGCTGTCGGCGTTTCCGTAGTCGATTCGAGAATCGGGCAGGCCGACAAACCATCCGGAATCAGATTCTACGTGTTCCACCCGTTCAAGCAGGAACGAATCCGCGAACGGATCGACATCGACACCCACAAGAATCCAACTTCGCAGTTTTGCGAATTCGATTCGCTCAAGCTGGCCAACGCTTGCCGCAACGTCTTTTTGAAGACGAAGCAAGCGAAGTGAATTTGAAACTCCAACTTGCCAGCGAATGGGTACCTGCCCAAGCAGCGGTTCTTGCAAGTCGATTAATTGACCACTACGTCGTAATCGCAGTAACATCGACCCCAGGTCGATCAATTCTCCGCCCGAAAAGCGGGATCCTTCGGAGACAGAACGGACTAGCACCGAAGCAAGCCATTCGACATCGTCGTTTGGAATCAATTCATCGTGTGTGATTCGAAATTCCGGATGGTCGTACTCTGAGCAACGCGAAGTCGTAGTCAGCATCGGTCAGTTCTCACTCAAAGACATCATCGAGTTGTTGTTGCTGTTGCTGTTGACGAGTCCGCAGTTGCATCTCGGTAAGCTCTTTTGCGTTCTCCGGGGCAAGTGGCTTCCCAATCAGGACTCGCCACCTGCAACCCAGTTCTCGACCTTGAATCCGGGTACGGCGGAACGGTCACTGTCGCTGGAAACAACCGTGCAATTGCCAAGAGTCATGGCAATTGCTGCGATTTGAATATCGATTTGCTGCATCGACCGACCGATGCGTCGCAATTCGGCGAACAGTCGACCAAACTCTGGAGCCGCTTCGTTCGAATAGGAGTTGCCAAGCGACGCGCCGATCGTTGATGAAGTCCTGCGAAATTCCCGTATCGAGCAGGTAGCGGTTCATTGCGGTGCCTCTTCTATCTGCCGGCGCATCATTTCAACGTTGTATCGTCGCATCTCCGCGTCGAATTCGGCGATTCGCCGTTCTTCTTCGGAAGTGAATTCCAGCGGCTTCAAAGTCGAAATCCAGGAGTTCCAATCGGCGCGGCTCTCGGGGTCATCCCGCCAGTCGGCTTCGTCAAGTCCAATTCTGTCCAAATCTTTTGAAACAGGTTCAATCGAGACCTCACACCCCTCCGACCAGTCGACCGGGCCGACGGGCACTATGTTTCCGTTTTTCCAAATCGCTCTGACTGCGTTCACGGGTCACCGTCCTTTCAGTTCACCCGATTATACTTGAGCGCCATGCGCCACCCAAGGCGCATGGCGTGGTACCCAACGCTCAAATCGTCCCGCCTGCGTTCACGACTTGGCCGATCCCGAGTTCCAGGCCGCCACGCCCCCCCCAGGCGTCGATCGGCAGTCAGACCGCCGACTCCGCCGACAGCAGGTTGGCCTGCGCCAGGTCCATGAAGTACTCGTCGCCGCCGAACATGAATCCCAGCATCATCGCGCACAGGCCAACGTGTTTGATCATCGATCTCGTCTCGCTGCGGGCGATGTCGGGCACGCCGACGAACGTGACAATCAGGTTGACGATCGGCTTGGTCAGTATTTGAACAGAAGACAACGAAGGAAACGAAGTGTGCGAAAACACCGGAATCCCCGGAATCCAGCGTACCGGCATAGAATCGCCCCGACTTCCTGCGGATTTCTTCGTTACCTTCGTTCCCTTCTGTTCCAATCCGTAGTTTTGACCTGGATGAGTCGATAAACGCCCGGTCTCCCCGGAAGATCCGGGCGGCCGAAATTGCGGGCCACATTCCCAATCCGACCTGTCACTCCGCGCATTTTTGCCGCGTGACGAAAACGCCCCCCGCACGGCCCTGCATAACCTCGACGCGCCAAACCCCGAATTGGCTCTGTCGAAACGAACGAAACTGGCTCTGTTCTGCCGATCTGTCCCAGATCCGGGGGATCGGTGCGAGGCGGGAAGTTTTCGCGGCAGAACCCGTCTCAGACCGACGTGGAAAAAGCTGACGACGATCAGGAATACGATCCGTTCGTGTCTGTCGTTTTCGGGCTCAACCGGAGCAGCGTCGTCAAGCGGTGCCGAATGAATCTGCCGGCCAGGCGCGACTTGACCGGACGCACGCGAGTTGAGCCGAACGAACGAGTTGGGGCAACAGGACCAGCAGTCGGCTGAACGCGGGCAGGAGCTCTTCGCGAATCGATCAGTCAAGTCAGTGTCGTAGCGGGCGATAGCCGTCCTGCGGCAACCTTGCCCCCCCCTGTCAATCGTGGCGGATCATTGGCAAAAATGACCCCCGGACTACAGTCCACCGGCTCTTGATGCTCTTTGGGTGGCTCGCATCTACCTCAGTGGTTCGATCTGGGGAACCAGCCGGTTACGTCGAGGCGACAGTTGGCGATGTTTGCCGTGCCTTGGCCGTCGCGGCTAAGTTGTCACCGGTTCGTGGAGTGTAACTTTGTTCGGAAATGTATCGTTTTCATGATTTTCAAAAAATCTGAAGAAAGTTGCAGGAAATTGTTTGACAGACTTTTTGGCGGGCGATAACCTGATAAACCAAATGCAAGTCACGGTGGCTGGACGGCGAGCGAGTGCCGACCCGGTTGCCACAAGGAGTTTGCATCAGGTTCGTGCGGCAGCGCTTTTTCCTGGCGCGGCACCAAGGATTCCTTGACGGAGTAAGAGGCCTCGGTTCGTTTGCGAAATACAGACGAACGTGGGGTGTGTTGAAGCAGAATGCGGCAACGGGCAGATGGCAGTCCCTTTACGCTGTCTGTTGCCGCGATGGATAAGTCGTTACGTGTGGCATGCAGAGGTGTGTTGCATGTGGAGGCGAATGGCTTGTGTCTTGTATGTCCTTCGGGGGCACCGCGCCCGCGAAGTGGCTGATCGTCTTTTTGGATCAGGTGGATAATGCGCATTCGTTCTTGGGCTGAATGGCTCTCTTGTCTCTCACTTTCACGCCGCGCTAGGCGGCTTCGTCGCAGTCCGGTAAGCCGAATTGCGGCGAGCGAGGTACTCGAAGGGCGCCAGCTACTTGATGGGGTCATCGGGACCATGTTCCCCATGACGGTACCGGCTGTGCCCAGTAGTGGCACGCAGCCGATGGGTGTCGGCGTCGGTTCCGTCACAGGAATCGGTGGTGCCAGCAGCGGCGCGACTTCAATTGGATCGACGACCTCCGGATCTTCGGCGAGCGGCGGCTCGAACACAACCGGCACATCGGGCGGCAGTTCGTCGTCCGGAACCGGCGCAACAGAGCGCCCCCAGTGGTTGATCGATCTGGTCGCATGGCAGAAAACTCTGACGGCGGCGAGCGACCGCTACGCTGCGGCCGGACGTGGCGCAGATGATCTCCTGCGCGATCGACTGACAACGATTTTCGATGCCAATGCGGCGGCGGAGTTACAACGACAAGCGGACCGCAACGCGTTGTCCACCGCCACTCAAGAGCGGCTGGAATCAGTGATGTCCAGCGTCGACGGCCAGGTGGAGGATAGTGAAGAGCAGGCGGATTCCGTTTTGGCTCGCATCGATCGCCTTGGCGCGTCCAGTCAATCGCTGAGATCCACTCTGGACACCAAGGTAAAGCAGGCCGACGACATCTACCGGGCGAGTGTCGACAGGATTCGCGGCGTCCGCGACCGTTTGACCGCCTTGGCTGAATCCGACTACCAGTCTGCGCTTGCCAAAGCCGATCGCGATCGCGACGCCGCTCTTGCCGATTCCAAAGCCCTATATGCCGGATCCCTGGCGGCGGCTGCCGGTCGTTTGGATGCAGCGATCGATAGCGCGCAGCAGGCGTTTGAGCAGGCGGCCGAAACGGTCGTGAATTCGCTCGGCTCGGCGATCGACGCCGAGTTTGCTGCCTATGGTGCGACGCTGGAAGTCGCCAAGTTGACACGCGACACGACAATTTCGGGCCTCTCACGGAGTTTTGATCCCCACGTGCCGGAAACGGATGCTGCGTATCAGGAAGCACTTGACGCGGCCCGAGCGCATCTGGATGGCCAGATCGCACAAATCGTCGAAAACTTCTCTTCAAAAATGGAATCACTCGGGGAGACCTACGACGACGCGATGGCGGACGCCGACTCGGTGTTTCAATCGGCGATTGACGAAGCCGATTCCGCGTACACGAACACAGTTCGCGAGGCCTACCAAACGCACCGCGAGTCGACCTCGACGGCTGTCTCGGAGTTCGACGGCAAAGTGGTCGAGCTGCAGGCTGAATTTGACAGACGGGTCGTCGAGTCGTTCACCACGTACGATGAGTCGATGGACAAGGCGGACGCGACGTACGAAAAGTCAACCACCGCCGCCGACAAGAAACGTGATAAAGTCGTCGCTGACGCCGAAAAGGCCTACTCCGATTACAAAACCGCGGCCCCTCAGTCATTGACGGAGAAGGTACAGGACGCGGCGGGGGTCTGGGCGGATGGAATCATGGCGGCTCGCGACACCTTGCGTTCAAAAATTCCCGACGCCGCGGCCGCTCATCTGAAGACCGCCCGCGATGCACTCAAAGCACTGTCGTCGCAGACCGATTCGGGGATGTCGGGCGTTTTGTCCGCCGTAACGGAGCGGCTTTCGGCGGCCGCTACGACGGCCAGCGCTCGGTTCGAGATCGATGTCTCGAAATCGATCGGGACATTCAGCAGTTACGAAGCCTACCTTGTCGCCAGCCAGAAACGGCTGAGCGACGCGTTGCTCGCCTATGTTAACAGCGTCGGGCGCGCCGCCGACAGCGAAATCGAAACGGTGCGCGACCAGGCTCGCGGCAAAGTGGTCGCGTTATTCGAGGTGATTTCGCAAGGCATTCGCGACCTCGCGAATGCCGACGTCGAATTGACCGTCGCACAGGCGGAGGTACGCCTCGGAATGGACAAGGCGCAAGACGTTGGTCAGGCGGTCTTCTACCAGACGCTCGCCGACTTGCAAGAACAGGCAATCCTCGCGTTTCATCAGCAGACCGAGACCTACAAGAAGGCATTGAACGACGCCAACGCTGAACGCGAAACGACGCGATCGCAGGCGGTTGCCGACCGCACCCTGGCACGCACCGCCGCTGGAAAAACCCTGATTGACGCTCTGGCAAAGTCGGAACGCGAATACGTCGACTCGTACACGCAATCGTGGAAAACGATGCGTGAATCCTTGGTTGCCGCTCGCGACACGTTGGTGGAGTCCGCAGCCCAGGCTGACCGTGATTGGAACACAACCCTCGACAATGCCGACGCCGCGTGGGCCGAATCGGCCAAGAAATCCGCCGACGATTACACTCGCGATGTGGCCGAAGAGCGAGAACAGGCGACCGCACGACTCCAGTCTGTGACCGACGCCTATGTCGGCACGGTATACGATCTTTGGACGACTGGAATGCGTGCGGCCTATTCGGCGTCAAGCGAACTGGACGAGTTTCTTGGTGCCTGGCGGCAGTACGGCGGCCAGGTGATGGACGCCTGGACGCAAGCGACCGGCGCTTTCTCGAGTGTGGTGAACCTGACGAGTCGCGCGCTCAATACCGCGTCCAATAGCGAATTGCACGACACGGTCGTCGCCACGCATGCCCACAATGTCGAGATGACGAACGCCGAGATCGCGCAAATGGTCGCCGCGGCCGAAGCGTTGAGGCAGTTCGACGCGACCTACACGCGAGAGGCGGTCGCACGCGCCCGGAAACTGGTCGACGCCGACACGCAACGGGACGAGGACCAGGCGTCTGAGGCCAAACAAGCGATCGACGCGCAAGCGACCGCCGCCAAGGAGGCGATCACCCAGGGAGTGGAGAACGAAAAGGAGACGCTCAACCAGTTTGCCGACTCTACCAATCAGATTGCCCGCGAGTACTTTGAAGCGGCCTATTCAACCGCACGTGCCGCTCAGGAGGAATCGGAAAAGCTGACTCGGGAAGAATATGACCAAGCGATCCAAGAGGCACGTGAAGCCGCTGTCCAAACGCGGGACAATCTGCTGGCGGGTCTGGAATTCCTCAAATCTCAACGCCTGCGCGAGCTCGACAGGCAGATCGAGGAGGCCCGCGGGGCGATGCAGAAGCAATTGGCCGACCTGCAATCGGGTGATTTGGCCAAGCTGATAATCTTTGAGACGGATGCGGGGCACGGACGGGTGCCGGCTTTTCTGGTGAGTTCATTCAGTTCGGCCTTCAGGCCGGTGAATTCGCTGTATGAGCAGGTGTCGAACCAGGCCGCGGGCTTGCTGGAGCGTCAGCTCGCGACGCTGCCAGCCAATCCCACCCGCCAACAAGCCCTGGAGGGGGCCGGTCCCGATGCGTATTCGACGATTCGGATGATTCTGGGCTTGACGGGACGGGTCGAATACCGCGACCAGGTCGGTGCGGATTACGTAGGTATGTACGACATCTCACTCGGAATGGTCATCCGCAGCACGCAACGTTCCGTTGACGGGCCATTTCGCGAAGTGGCCCGGCCGTTTGAAACCATACGCGACCTGGATGCCAAGTGCCCCCTGTGGGGGGCCATTGATTGGAATTCTCAGTTTGGCGGCATCAACCTGAATTCTCCGGTCGATCCAGAAACCCAAACGCTCACGTACCGCGGGCTCAGTTTTCTGATCGGCGAGGAAAAGATGGCGCAGAACGACGGGTTAATGGGCGATGTGCTGATCACCGTGCAGTTGGTGACCGAGGCGGTGGGAGTCGTGGATCCGACGGGGGTCTCCGACGCGCTCAATGCGGTCGTCTGCCTGGCGCAGGGGGACAGAGTCGGCGCGGCGATGTCGGTCGCCAGCATCGTGGTCCCCTTTGGTGCCGACAAACTCGTCAAACATGCGAACAAAGTTCCTAACGGAGTGATCGCCCGCTGCGTGAACAAAGTGGACGACTTTTGTGAAACCGCAGGAGCCACGTACAAGAAACTCGTCGGCAGGACGGACGAAGCGGTCGCCCAATCGCGACAGGTCATTGCGAAGGGGCAGCAGCATTCGCTGGACGCGGGACTCAGCGCCTGTATTAAGAACGACGGTTGTTTCGTAGCGGGGACGCAGGTTGTGGTGGCGGTCTGTTTCACAACGGTGGAACCAGCGGCAAGTGGCGACGCAGGGGACACGGAACACGTTGATCTGCCGGCACTGTCGATGCTGTTGTCGTCGACCGCGTTTGGTCTGCTCGCCATCGAGCGTCCTCGACTCCGCGAAACCAACCGTCGCCGTTGGGGAAAACTGAGTGACCGGCAACGAAACACAGAAAAGCCAACGATCAATCAATGGCTCGAAGAGGAATTTGAGTCGATGGGACCGTTTCACACGAACGGAGATTCCATGGCGCGGGCATCGAGTTCGCTCTTCGGGATGGCCAGCGACAGACCAAACGAAATGCAATCCGCCGGTATCAGCGTCGCGACGCCAAGCGACCCGTGTTCCCACGAAGTCGGGCCGTCGTACGCGATCGAAGTGGCGCGGCCTCGTGGCGGGAGTGCCGCCCGGACGTCGGAGCAAAAATCGGATCCTGCGACGAATTCCCTCCCTGACGTCAGCCATCCAACCACCCCTCGCCCTTCGACCGGTTCAGTGGTGCGACGCAGGCGACAACGGTCCGAAACCGCCGGAAATCCATCGCGATTTCTCGCCGCATGCGTGGCGGTCTGCCTGGCAATCTTTGTCTTGGTCGGCGGATCGTTCACCCCAGGAAAATCGCGGACGGGAGACTCCTCCGCGACGCGACCACAGCACGTGGTCGACGTTGAGTCGGCAGTTCGATACGAAACCCGCAATATCGAAGATCTGGTTGCCGGCGATCGGGTCGTGGCCTGGGATGAACAGACCGGCCGCCTCGGTTTGAAGCAGATCGAAGAGACTTTTCGGCACAAGGTCAACCACGTTCGGCACTTGAGAATTCAAGACGTCGATGGACGCCTTGAAAACGTTGATACGACCGATGTCCACCCGTTCTGGGTCGAGAACGAAGGCTGGGTCAGCGCCCGCGATCTGGTTCCGGGAGACCGCCTTCATGACGGACAGAGCAGACCGGCCACCGTGATGGCCACCCGCCGTGTGGAACACCCCGATGGGATCGAGGTCTACAACTTCCGCGTCGCGGACTGGCACACGTACCTTGTCGCAAGTTCAGTGGCGGAATCGACACCGGTTGTGGTACACAACGCGAATTGTGCCGAGACGTTGACCCTTTCAATTTTGGGTCAAGATTTTGTGCCAGACGGTCGAAAAGTACTTCAAAATGTGACCGATCGTGTGAACGCCCAATTCGCAACCGATCTTTCAAGCGCTGCGACCGTGTTGACTCCGGACGAATTGTTGGCGGCGGGTTTCTCACGGGGAATCGCGCGAATGCAATACGGGAATGCGCTTGAGCGAAAAGTCGCGGGCGTCATTGAGAGTGATGCAGTCCTCGACTCCCTTTTTGATCACATTGGAGGCAAGGGAATGCCGGACTTCGTCGGTAACGGAGTACTTCTTGGCGAACACTTCGATATTACGACCCCTGCCCAAGTAATGAAGCACTTGTCGCGTCCAGGCTACGGAAATGGGTTGAAGGTCATTACGTACGAGAGGCCGCCGGGATTCTAATGGGCGAAATAGCGATGAAGCGATTCGAGAACGCGACATTTCGTTCAATTCGAGACCGGGATTCCGCATCGCATTTTCATGATTTGGAGTTCCGAGGTTGCCATTTTGAAAGCTGTGGCGTTTCCATCGCCTCTGACCCGACACTCCGATCAATTGTCCGAAATGTGGAAATCCACGACTGCAGCCAGCTCGGGTGTTCAGTTCGATCTGCGGTGATTGAGGAGACTCTCGTTGATGGATTTAATACCCGCGGGCAATTGCTCCTGGTGTGGGCCGCAGTATTCAGTCACGTGACGCTGCAGGGAAAGATTGGAAGGATTATGATCAGCGAGCTGCCGTCATCGTCGGGTGAAGGGGCGATCGACGACGTATTTGCAAGGGCAAACGCAGAGTACTATTGTAATGTCGATTGGGCTCTTGATATTAGTCGCGGCGAGTTCGCAGAGATAGATATTCGGGGGGTTCCTGGCCACCTGATTCGTAGGGATCCCGAGACACAGGTGTTGATTACTCGGGAGCAAGCCTTGGCCGGTGAATGGCAGGGGTTGCGTTACCATCACGGTGCATACCAGATCGCGCTGCAACTATTCCTCAAGCGAACTGAACCGTCGTTCGTTTTGGTCGCCGAAAAACGATCGCCACGATTTCGAGAGAAGCTTCGGGATCTTCAGCTCTTGCGAAGCGCGGGAGTCGCCGAATTGGATTAACATTTATCGTTCAATGCCCGAATCCAGGACTTCGAGCTGGTCTGCGACCAGTTCGTAACGGGAGAAGGGGCCACCAGCCAGCCCCTCGATTTTGGCCATCCAAACACGCACACGCGTATACGCATTCAGATATCGCGTCAGTCGCAGCCGGTTCCGTAGACGCAGGTTATAGCGACTCTCAAATCGCTGGCAAAAAAACCGCGAAGTCTGGGGCCACCCATATAAAAGCAGCGCGAGCGCTTCGGCACGACCCGCCAATCGATGTCGATAGCAATCTACATCGGTACCACTTTCGCAGAGCCACCAGGGCATTCTGCGATCGGTCGATCGCAAGATCGACCGGACCCACTTCGATTGAAGGGCATCTCGGCGTGGGGAGGCTCCCTTTGGCAGTGGTGCTGGCGTGGGAGGGGGATGGGCAGGGTAGACTGGTAGTCGGGAGGTGCATCGCCCAGGTGGGGCGGCGGGAAGTCGATGCCGAAGGATGGAGCCAAAAAAATGCGCCTCCGGAAGAAGGTGAGACTTCTTCCGGAGGCTTGATCCTGTGGGAGAAGTGAACTCCCGTGGACCCATTTTACCTTCAAAGCGCATCGGCAATGCTGGAACATCCTGGGTTGGCAGGTTGTCGCCCACACCATCCTTTAGCGCGGCGCGAACGCTGGCCTTCCCATTTATTGCAGATTGCCCATCATGGCGCAATCGCCCTGACTTGCGACTCGATACCCGGGGTAAGGAAATCAAGCGGCACCGGCTGAGCAAATCCGCGACACCGACGGTTTGACAAGAAACGGGCAATTTGGGCCGAATGGCCAAGCCGGAGGGCGACCGATCCCTCCAACAGCGAAATGCGGGCATTCTCCGAGCCCGCATCGACGGGTCATGCCAGTTGAACCGAAGGCAGAAATCATTCTGTGGCCCGCGCGCGCCCCCTTTAATGGAGTGCGAAACTTGGCGAAAGCGGCACCCGGGACTACAATCCACTTGTACTTTGGGTGGCCCGCTTCTTCGGAACTCCACCTTACCTTTCAACTCAAGTGCAAAGGTAAGTTGGTGGCGGAACCTATGGAGCCGAACGCCGAATCGCGTATAAATCACTTCGGCGCGGCGGCCAGTCTAAAGAAGAGGCGAGGAGATTCATCGGTGAAGCAGACAAGTATTTCAAAAGCATCGGGGTGCATTCAACCACTCCGACACGAATCCCCGGCAACCGCACTGGATCAACCCGTTGATTCCCGAATTTGTCAAATCGATCGCCAAAACCCTTGTGAAACGACTTGTCGCAGGGCAGTACGAAGAAATCGTACGAGTCACAAGCGGCCGCCGACTGTCCGTTGAGATGATCGCTTTGGCAATTCGAGAGTATGGACGCGAGTTGATTGAAATTCCCGACCCAGACTTCGACTCACTGGATGTGGTCCGCGTTCGCAATTCGGACCACCCGACATGGTCGGTCCGCGTTCGTCTATGGACACGAGACGAAGGTGCCTCCGATTTGTGCCTTCAGTTCACGATTGCGGACTTGCCAGAGTCTCGGCGGATTGAAGTGGATGACATCCACGTGCTCTGAAACAAATGATTTGCAGCGAGAGCTCGGGATCCGATGAGGAAGGCAACATTGATGGACTCAAGATTCCCCGCTGGGAAGTCATGGGCTGCTGACGGATGATTCTGAGGGAAGTCAAGCAACGGAGGCCGGCACGAGCCATTTTCGGGGAATATCTGTTGGGTTACCAACGCTCCCTTCAGTCCGGCAGCAACAGACACCGAACAATTCTCCAGTTATGCGGGATTTCGGGAACAAGGCACTCAATGATGGATTGGTGCACGAAGCTCACCCAGCTCGTTCCGCCTCCGGAAAGCTCATCAGCGCGTTCTTCTGGAGAGTGGGCGGACTTTGACAGCGACGCGGAGGGCAATCCCTGCCCGAGGCCGAGCGCGATCGTGTCCAGGTGTCACTGGGCGCCTCAAAACCGGCCACTCATGGGCGCCCCAAAACCGGCCAGGGAGGATGGGGTGAAAGGTGGCGGGAATTGGGTTCCGGACGGTCGGCGAGACGCCTCATCTGCCGGTGGGCGCCTCTGGCCGGTTTTCAGTTCG
>CAMATH010000185.1 GCA_945860955.1 Planctomicrobium piriforme | reverse complement strand
ATATCCCCCATTTTGTTGTACGACACCGACAGGTCGCGCTCGTAGTCCGCTCGCTCCGGCTCCCCCGCCGCCAGACGCTCCATGATCAAGAGCGACTTCCCGTACGCCTCGCGCGCCCCTGCTCCGTCTCCCGATGCACTGTACATATCCCCCATTTTATCGTACGACACCGACAGGTCGCGCTGGTAGTCCGCTCGCTCCGGCTCCCCTGCCGCCAGTCGCTCCCGGATCAGCAGCGACTTTCCATACGCCTCGCGCGCCCCCGCGTCGTCTCCCAACGCACTGTACAGATCCCCCATTCTGTTGTACGACACCGACAGGTCGCGCTGGTAGTCCGCTCGCTCCGGCTCCCCAGCCGCCAGACGCTCCGCGATCGCCAACGCTTCGCGATATCGGGGTTCCGCATCCCGTATGCGTCCCAAAGTTAGATACAGATCTCCGAGTTGCCTCCGGAGTTTCACGCTGACTGGCATCGCCTTGACGTTTTCGGGATGGTCGGCCAACAGTTGATCGACCGTACGCGTCGCGATTTCAAACGCCCGGAGGGCTCCCTCCGAATCGCGCAGTCGCTGGCGCAGTTCCCCCTGTTTCTGCAGGCACACGACCCGTTCCAGCGATGTCGCCGAGAGTTCCCCCGACGCGATTCGCTTGCTCACCTCCGCGATCGCACCGTCCACTCGCGCCTTCGCCGCTTCCAGGTCGGAATTCTCAAGGTACGCGTCGGTCAAATCCAGCGACCATTTAAGCCATCCCGAATCAACGTCCGCCGCGCCGAAATCGAAATCAACATCCGCCTGCGACTCCAACTCGCGAACGCGACGCTCGGTGGGCCTTTTGAAGGAATCCAGGCTCTCAAGTTCCAGACTGCTGAGCGCGCGTGGCAAAGCCGCGGTGTCGAATCTCGGGTCGTAGACCAGCGTGAAGCGATGGCTTACCATCCGCCACAAATCGTGCGCGGTGCGCGACAGCGCAATCACCGCGTACTCGGGCAGCCAAAAAATCACCGGACATCGAAACCTCTCCCCCCAGTGGTCTCGGGAATAGTTTAACCGTTTCAAGCTGGGGGAATCCACTTGGCTCATCGACACCGATTCCTCCAGCCCCAAAAGCACCACGGCGCTGGGACTGGTTGACACGCCCGCAGCGTCCGCCTCGGCGATCATGTAATCCAGCACATCTGTCGTATCGAGCGGGACGGACCGCACGAACAGGTCGGGGTGCCGGTGGTTCAGTTCCTCCAGGAATTGATCCCGGACCGCGAGACTGTTGCACTCCACGACGGCAAAACTGAGCCACTCGCGCGAGAGGCTCAACATTCGATCGAATTCCTCCAGTTGCCGGGCGTTTTCTTCGTTCAGCCCAGTGCGACCAAGAATTGCAGTGATCATGGTGCGACCGATTCCGTCGGGGGAGTGATCTGCGCGACCAGGGGGTTCAGATCGTACCACTCGTCAGAATTCACATAGTGCAGCGCCGCCCGACTGTCGAGCAACCGCTTGAAAATTGGCTCAGTCTTTTCATCGGGCACAAACGCCCCGTTCTGGCGAATCGCCTCCAGAATCGGCCAATCCTCGCGCAACAGCCAGCGGTAGTCGCGCCGTCGCTCGCGCCCCAGCCTATCAATCGCCTCCTCCCGGATCGGTATCCCGTCGGCCACCACGGCCGACTGCACAAACAACATCAACTGAGACGGTTGTACTCCGGTGAGTTCAATGAGCTTGTCCCGTACAGCACCACTGGCAAACAGATCTTGCTCGGAAAACCCCGCATGTTTCAGTCGGGCTGCGATCATGTCCCGAAATTACTGGTAACCCGGTTCATGCGGTGTCCGATTTGGAGGACGCGTGTGAATTTTTGTCATCGGCACGATGTGGGGTTGGCCACCGTAATTAATGGTCAGTTGCGCCAGTTGCTCGGAATACGCCAGCGACAGGGGCATTGTGTAAACCACGTGGCAGCGGAACCCGGTCATCTCATTCGCCCGCCGCACGAACAAACCGGTCGCCTGCGCCTGGTCAACAATTCGGTCCAGCGAATCGAAGAGTACCACCAACCCGGCGTACCCTTTGCTCTTGAGTTGAACCGTCGCCTCGTCGATCAGTTCGTTGGCTCCTATGAGCAGGTTTGAAGTGTCGGGTTCGAGCAATTTGCGCAACTGATCGCGCGCGTCGGGACTGTGGCGGATCGAAGTACTCACTTTGGCCAACAAGACCGGCAGCTCAATCTTTTCGAATGAGACTTCAGAAAAGAGCAGATCCTTCAATTGTTTGAGACGCTCGGCGAAATACCCCGGTTTCAGGCGAATTCCCTCCCGGAGTTCGACCTCCTCCGCGACCCGCTGCAACAGAACAATCAACACCTCGGCAAACCCGACATTGTTCGGGTCGATGTCACTGGCATCAACCAACAGTGTAAAGTACTTCGAAGGCCCTCGTTCCAGACGCTTTTGCAGAAGGCGAAGCTCGGTCGACTTGCCGCTCCCTTTAGTCCCTGCCAGTAATTGGACCGTCGGTTGGCGCGCGTAGCCAATCGGGTGAAAAAGACGGGTGACGATCTCCGTTCCGCCCCGGACATCATCCAGGTTGACGTAGAGGTCGGTCTGGCTGGCTTCCAGCGGCTGCGGGTCGAACGCTTGATACAGTCTTCGCTTTTTATCCTCTTCATCCTGGACAGGGACGAGCGCGGCGACGGGGGCCTTGCTGGCAGCGGATTTTGACTGTCTTTTTGACATTGCGACGTGACTGGGGACTGCACCAAAACCCCTGACGCGCAGGGGCACTACTCTATCGTACCCCGCCCACGAAGGACTGAGAAGTGGCATTCCCACCCCGCTACCCCCTGTTTCGATCCCCAACCTCTCACTCCACACCATCCTCCCCCGCCGGGCTTCGCCTCTTCGCCGTCAAACCCAAAAAACCTCAAAAAACCTCAAAAAATGAAAAAATGTCCACTTCACTATTGAACCTTAAAAAATACACGCGTATACTTGAATATAGGAGTACGCACACGACGCCATTCCGTGTGGTTTTGAATGAGGTGTTCCATGAATTCATCCGCGACCGATTCACCCCACCTGCAATGCTGGGAAATCGACAACAGATCCCTGCGGGAGCCTGACTGGATCTGGCCCCAATGGTTACCCCGGGGAGGTCTCACCGTTCTGGCGACTCCTTCCGGAGGCAATTTCCAGGGCGTGGTCGCCGACCTGGTCGCCCGGGTCACAGCGGGATCCCCGTTCCCCCGCCTCGATCGACCGGCGGACTCTGCCAAACCCCCAGGCGGCCAACGGGTTGCGGTCGTGACCGCGGGGGGAGATTCGTCGCTGGAATTCGGTCGGCTGGTTGGCAAGGCCGGGGGCCGGCTCGATCTATTGCGATTTTGCAGCGGTGTCATCGACTCCGCCGACCCAACCGACGACATGATCGAGCGGCCGCTCTCCTTGCCCGCCGACTTCACCCTGCTCAAGCAATGGGTTCTCGAAGGGCCTGCTCCGAGGGCCGAACCAGCGTCAAAACGCCCACCGGTCGACGTCCCGGTCGCGCTACTCGTCATCGAAGCGTTCCCCAGACAGGTCGCGAAATGGCGCGAGTCGGAATTGCGCACCCTGCTCGACCGGCTCAGTCGGTTTGCGATCGCGCATCACCTGGCGATCCTACTGGTGACGCCGCTCACGGTGCTCCCCGAGCGACTCACCGCCGAGAAGGTCACGCTCGCGCGAGCGTTTGGCAGTTCCATGCTGGTCGAAACGGCGACCGCCCTGTGGCACATTGACGAGAACCCGTCGCACCCCGGTCAGTTCGATCTCATCCCCCACAAACTCAGCGGCCGCGCTCCTGCGCTGCGGTATTCGATGGAAGGGGAACGAATCACTTGGCAGGTTTCTGATGACGACGACTCACGTTCGACTCCGAAGCCGACTCGAACCACCGACCGACCCGCTGTTCCAGCAGTTCCGCCCTCAGCGCCGATCCCCAGTGTGTCGCCACCGGTGACTATGCCACTGTCGGCAGGAGGTTCACGTCCGAAGCCACTCGATTCCCGTGGCGAACAGTTCCGGAATTCCCCCGAATGGAAACGGGCATCGCGGCAAGAACGGAAACGCCTGAAGCGACGGGCGAATTCCGCGAAGTCCGAGCGCGTCCGACACGACTTCGCGGGAACTCCCAGCGGTGCGGACGATTCGGGGTAACACCTGCGACGCCGCGGCCTGGACGTCCAGTCGACGGGATTCCGTTCTGATAGTACCAGTCGATGGAGTGGGACCGCTTTCGACGGTCATTTCCATCGGGCGTTTTCACGGTTTAGCGAATTGTCGTCCCGCGATTCCGCCAGACGGCCGCGGCGGATGGTGCCGGGACCGACAGGGAGGGGCCGCCGGCGACTCCGGTTGACCCGAAACCGTCTCCCCCGATCGGCTGGTATTCGTCGTAGCGGACACCCGGCGGATTCACCGCGGGGCCGTAGCCGTAATACGCCGAGGTCGATGCTGAAAATCGGGGATCGGGAGCCAGTCCGTACCCGGTGGTCCCGGGGTTGGCCGCCACCACAGGCGCGTACGGTTGCGCGGAGACGACGGGCGCCCCATAACGGATCGGCGAACTCGCGACGACGTTACCATTCACCGGGACATACCGGACGGTTTGAGTCGGCACAGTTTCGCAGCCATATTCCTGAACCCGACGCGTCACCTGAACAGGCACCGTTCGGTATCCGATGCGAGTCTGATACACCGTTTTCGCGACCGGCTTCGTCGTTAACCGGGGCACCCAAACCGTCTGGTAACCCCCCTCATCCACGGTGACGTTTTCCATGACCGTTGTGGGGACAGTCTCCTGAACCGGTTGAGTGCGGTACTCGGTGGCGACCTGGTCCCGTTCGCGAACAACCCGCCGCTGCGTGTACTGCGTCTCGACCACCGGTTGCAGCACCGGTCGGCTGCAACCACATTTCGCCGCGGGCCGCTGGCAGGAATCGCAGCAGCGGCCGGCGCTTTGCGCCACTGCACGCGTCGCGACTGCGGGGACGCACGCGCTGAACGCGAGAACAATCAGAACGGCTGAAATCTGGCTGCGCATGGCGAAAAATCCTGAAACTGTGCCGTCGGGCGGTTCTCCCAAGAACCTCTCTCCAGGCACCTTCGTCAGAATTATCGACAGAAATTGCCCAGCCTCTTCAATCGGCACGACCGAAAATGGTTGAATTTTGATCAAAAAACAGATTCCGCAGGCGGAAGTCATCGATTACACTGCACCGCCCAGCCGAATTCACCCGAATTCTGGGGCACCAATTGCAAATTTCTTTCGGTGAGGATTTAGCGATGGACCTGGGAATGATTCTGCAGCTTCTGGGATTGCTGATTGGCGCGGTAGGAGGGATCTGGCTGATTGTCCTGGCGTTTCAGGAGTCTGTCGGTTTGGGACTGGCAACAATGTTGATTCCGTGCTTTGCGCTGTATTTTGTCGCGACTCACTGGGAGACTTCCAAGGCACCATTCGCGATTGCCGTGCTCGGAACCGTTATCCGAATCGCGGGAATGGCGATGAGTACCAATCCCGCGATTGGTGGCTGACGCATTTTCTCTGTCGTGGACGGTCTGGCGAGAACATCGGCTCACCCCGTTTCGGGAACCGATTCTCGCTCACCCTTCCCAGTCAAATCGCGCCGCCATCGGCATGCGTCGTCCGCTGCCAAAAGCGCGGGCTGACAGTTTGATTCCCGGGGCCATTTGCCGGCGTTTGAATTCGTTGCGATCGAGTCGCGTCTGCACCCAACGCACGGTCTCGGCGGAGAATTGTAGACTGAGTCTGGCGACCGACAGTTCCTTCTCGACCAATCCCTCCAGTATCCCGTCCAGGACGGGATACGGGGGGAGCGTGTCCTGGTCAAACTGATTCGGAGCCAATTCCGCGCTCGGGGCCTTCACGATCGACCGTTCGGGGATCGCTTCGCGCCGTTCACGAACTTCGTTGATATATCGAGAGACGGCGTAGACATCTCGCTTGAAGACGTCGGCGAGGACTGCGAAGCCCCCAGCCATGTCCCCATACAGCGTGCAGTAGCCCACCGCCAGTTCACTTTTGTTGCCGGTCGCCAGCGCCAGCCAGCCATGACGGTTGCTGCGCACCATGACGGCCGCTCCGCGAATGCGGGCCTGCAGATTCTGGTCGGCCAGGCCAGCCGGCTGTGACGCCAGGTCGCCACCAATCACCGCCATTGCCTCATACGCGCGGTGGACCGTGTCGATCGGCACGATTTCGAAGTCGACCCCCAGCGATAGCGCAAGTCGCCGAGCGTCATCGACACTGTGGTCACTGCTATACCGACTGGGAAGGGCCAAACCATGGACGTGCTGCGCGCCAAATGCCTGTGCCGCGATGTAGCACGCGAGCGCACTGTCGATACCTCCGGACAGCCCGAGTACGCAATCGCGGAATCCGCTTTTGCGGGCGTAATCTTTCAGGCCGAGAATGAGCGCGTCGAGCAGGTCCGCCTCGCGGGGTCGCGAACTTGTCGCCGCGAGAGCCGCGGCCGCTGATTGGGGGTCACTTGAAACCGCACTCAGTCGGCCATCCGAATCGAGATCGAACAGCGCCAGATCCTCTTCGAACGGGGCCAGCCGACCCACCAGTTTTCCACCGGCGTCCATGGCCAGTGAATTGCCGTCAAACACCAGGTCATCATTCCCCCCGACCTGATTGACAAACAAGAACGGCAGCCGATGCCGGTCGACATGTCGCAAAACGAGATTCGTTCGCCGATCGGGCTTGTCGATTTCGAAGGGACTCGCCGACAGATTGATCAGAACCTGTGCGCCGTCGACCACAAGCTCCGAGACCGGATCCTGGCGATTCTCGGGTGGAAGGTGGTATGTGGTTCCCGATTCACCGAACCAGGCGTCCTCGCAAATGTGGACTCCCAACCGAACCCCATCCAAATCACAGCAGTACGCCCGTTCCGCAGGGAGGAAGTACCGGCGTTCGTCGAACACATCGTAATTGGGAAGCAGGCACTTGATGACGGTCTGAACGACACGGCCCCGGGTGAGCAGACTGGCTCCATTGCCGGCCCGCCCGTGAGGCAGTCCGCGGCCAGTGGGGTGCCCGACCAGCAGGGCGATACCGGCGGGCAGAGCGCTCGCGATCTCTTCGACAATCCGATCACAGGCGGCGACAAATCCCTCACGACACAACAGGTCTTTGGGTGGGTAGCCACTCAGCGCCAATTCCGGGGCGACGACCAACGTTGCGCCAGCGGCCGCCCCCCGTTCGATAGCGCGCATCAGCAGAGCCTGATTCCCCCGCAGATCGCCGACGATTGGGTTGAGTTGGGCGAGGGCGATACGCATGCGAGGAATCCTGATTCGAGAGCGTGAACGTCAGGAATGCATCGTAGGAAGCTGTCGCGACCGCTTCCACCGAAGCGGTTTGTGAACCCCTACCTAAAAAAACAGACCCCGCAAATTGCGGGGTCTTGTCGTGTGACGGATTCGAGCGAAGCAGTGGGAAAATCTCAGCAGCCCATGAAAGGCGATTGAATTCTCCCGGAAGCCTTATCGCGGGTAATTCGGACCTGCCGACTCCGAACCACCACGTTGCTCATCGCGAATCTCACCAATGAGGGCGGCTTTGGAATCGTCCAGGCACAATTCCTCGCGGGCGATGTTGAGACTGCCGGGGGCGTCGATCCCAATCCGAACACTGTTCGGACCAATGCGGATGACGGTGATTTTGATGTCCTCACCGATGAGGATTCGTTCGCCAGACTTCCGAGACAACACAAGCATGGGCTTCACTCCTTTTCTGGGCCGATGGTTGAGGTCGCCCACCGGGTGGGGCGATTGGCATCATTGTGACGACGCCATCGCTTCGTGTACAGCCGAATTTTCAAAAAAATCGGAATGACCACACCCCAGGAAGTGGCCACACGAACACACTCCCTATTTCGCCGAGCCGCATGATTGACGATCACCGCGCCCATTCGATCGCGGCCACGGGACAAATATCATGTTTTTCTCGGAAAAAACACCACGTTTGGAACCGCGTCCCGCGGGCCGTCCCGCCAGCTTGAGTCCTGCGGAAACCAGGACACTTCACACCAGAAACCGGGTGCCGTTTCGATCGCACAGTCCGACTGCACAAAAATCAGGCAGACATCCATATGCACGCCAACTGAGCATTGTCGCACAAATTTCAGACAGATCAGATTGAGCCAAGCCTGTGCTTCCTCGGAATAGACTGGAATCAATCCATCCGTACTGAGCAGCAGCGTTCAACGACATGGGTGGTGCCACTGGACTGCACTGTCTGACCTGTTTTTGCCCCGCGCGACCGTCGCAGACAGGTACCTCGGCCCCCGAACCCGGCGCCGGGAGAGTCGGCCGTGTGAACGTAACTGACCCGTCAGGAGCGGGCGACATATCAAACGGAACACAAGCCACCACTTTCCGAGGACGGGTCAGAGACCCGTCCTACTCAGCAACGGTCTCGTTTTCGGCCGTGTGGAGTCGAGTTTTTCTGGTCTCCCCTCCGGCTGCTATTCTCGACCTCAACCAATCGGTACCCTTCCGAATGACACCCTCTCCAATCTCGTTCCCCTCGACAGGTTCCCTCCCGATGATGCTGTTCGGACTTGCGCCACTCGACGTGGCTGTGATCGTCGGGTATTTCGTAGTCATCATGGGGATCGGTTTCTGGGCGTCGACCCGGGTTCACACCGATGAAGACTATTTTTTGGGAGGCCGCAAATTCGGGAAAGGGCTGCTGCTGATGCACTGGCTCTGCACTGGAACGCACAGCGACATGGCGGTACAGACCGCCGGTGCCTGTGCCCGAGTTGGCCTGGGAGGGATCTGGTACCAGTGGATGTACCTCTTCTCGACTCCGTTCTATTGGCTGATCGCCCCGATGGTCCGACGGCTGCGGGTCGTCACGACCGGAGACGTGTACCGGATCCGTTACGGCACCGGCCTCGAAATCTTCGCCTCGACGGTGGCGATGCTCTATCTGGTTCTCTCCATCGCGTTATTACTGCGGGGTGCGGGAGAGCTGATCGCTGGCGTGACCGGGGGCGCGCTCGCCACCCAGACTTCGGTCATCGTCCTCGCACTGCTTTTTTCCACGTACGTGATGACCGGTGGCTTGATGGCCGCCGCCTATACCGACTTTCTGCAAGGCCTGATGTTGATTGTGCTGTCGATCCTTCTGGTTCCCGTCGGACTCCATGCGCTGGGAGGTGTCGCGGCGCTTGCCGCCACCGATCCCGCCAAACTGGCGATCACCGCGCCGCTCGGCAGCAAAGAGGGGGATCCGTTTTTTGTCTTGGCGATGTCGGTGCTGGGACTGGTTGGAATCGTGGCCCAGCCTCACGTGATGACCGCCAACGGATCGGGAAAGTCGGAACATGAGTCTCGCGTCGGAATGTGCTATGGCAATTTCGTCAAACGACTGTTGACGATCGCCTGGGCCTTCACCGGACTGGTCGCGATCCTCCTGTTTCCGCAGATTCTTGCCGGCCTGGATCCCGCCAGCGACGCGGCGAAGCAGGCGAGTGAGAAGCTCTACGGATTGGCGATCCGAGAGCTGATGGGGGATGGTTGGCGCGGCCTGATGATCGCCTGCATTGTCGCCGGCGTCACGAGCGGCGAAGCCTTGATGGTGGTCGGTGCAGGTGTGTTTACCCGCAACTTCTACATCCACGTGGCAAGGAACTCGACCGATCGCCAGAGACTCTGGGTCGGACGAGCGGCGTCGTTCGGAATTCTGCTGTTGGGAATCGCGCTAGCGCTGGGGGCGCACAGCGTGACGGCACTGTACGTCGCGTCGGTGAAAGTCATCGCACTCTTGGGGCCGGTCTTCTGGCTGGGAGTGACCTGGCGCCCCGCGAATTCCTGGGGTGCCTGGAGCAGCGTTGTGGCGGGGGCGGCACTCTGGGGAGCGACGAGCATTCCGAGCGACTGGCTTGAAGTTCTTCCTCATCTCCAGAATGTCATTGGAAGCTATGTGAGTCAGCCCGAGCCAATTCGGATTCTGATTCAATTGACTGCGCAATTCGGTGCGTTGATCGGAGTCAGCCTGCTGACAGGCATGAAGCCGAAGGCGCAACTCGACCCGTTCTTTGCGCGCCTGCTGACACCGGTTGGTCGCGAAGAAGAAATGGCAATGAGCGCGGTCCCCACACAATTCGCGGCGGAAGCCGGGCTGGGCCTTGCGTCCCCGGGGCTCGATTATCAAAAGGCGTCGGCTCTGGGTTATTCGACCGCCCGACAGCTCGGTTTGGAAATGCCCCGCATGGGGCTGGCGGAGTGGGGAGGGTTTGTCGTGGCCTGGGTCACGGTCGGCGGACTGTTGGGGCTGCTCTACGGACTGAGCGCGTACGTGCTGCGTCAGGGATAGGATTCCCGCTTCACGCGGTGGCATTTTCCTGGCAAGTTCACCAACATGACGGGGCGTTCGCTTCCCCACCCGGATCATACTTCGAGTCCCCGTCATGCCTTTAGCACTTTCGTTCTGCTCCGCTCGATTGCGACGATTGACCGCGGCTCGCACGTTGCGAATCGCCTTTGTGAATATTGTCGCGGGCTGGCTGGTGGCTGGCTTCGCGACTGTGGGGTGGGGGGACGAGAATTGGCCCTGTTTTCACGGCCCCCGGCACAACAGCCAGTCCGATTCGACCGGGCTGCCGCTCACCTGGAGCGAGACCGAGAATATCGTCTGGAAAACCCCGATCCATGACAGCGGGTGGTCTTCGCCGGTGGTCTGGGGGAACCAGGTCTGGCTCACGACCGCGACCGACGACGGCAAGCAGTCATTCGCGCTGTGTCTCGACCGCACGACCGGCAAGGTGATCTTTGATCTCAAATTGTGGGATAACGCGGATCCGGAAAACACCCGGCAATACAACAGCTTCGCCTCGGGAACTCCCTCGATTGAAGAGGGGCGGGTCTATGTTCACTTTGGGAGCTATGGCACGGCATGCCTCGAGACCGCGACCGGGAAAGTCTTGTGGTCGCGGCGGGATCTTCCCTGTCGACACTACCGCGGGCCCGGTTCATCGCCTCTGCTGGATGGCGACACGCTCTACATCCATTACGACGGTTTCGACAAACAGTACATCGTCGCGCTCGACAAACGGACCGGGGAAACGGTCTGGAAGAAAGATCGCGCGGTCGACTACGGCACCGACAATGGCGACGTTATGAAGGCGTTTTCGACCCCCATCGTGCTGGAAGTGGACGGGCGTCGCGAACTGGTCAGCCCGACGTCGAAAGCGTGCCTGGTGTTCGATCCAAAAACCGGGGACGAATTGTGGCGGGTGCGGTTCAGTAACTTCTCGACCGCGGCGCGGCCACTGGTCGCCGACGGGGTGTTGTTCATCAACACCGGTTTCCCCCGGGGGGAAATGATGGCGGTCCGGCCCAACGGGTCGGGCGACGTGACCGAAACGCACATCCTCTGGCATGCGAAGAAGAACCTTCCGTCGATGCCCACGTCGGTTCTGGTGGATGGCCTGATCTTCAGTGTGAATGACGAAGGAGTCGCCACGTGCCTGGACGCGAAGACCGGTGCGTACGTGTGGGAACACCGCATCGGGGGGAATTTCTCTGCGTCGTTGCTGTATGCCGACGGTCGAATCTACGCCGGCGATTACAAGGGGAAGACGACCGTGTTCGCTCCGGAACGGGCATTTCGGTCGCTGGCAGAAAACCAGCTCGACGCCGGGTTTCGCGCCTCACCTGCGGTCGCGGGCAAGTCGCTGTTTCTGCGCACTGAAAAACAGCTCTATCGCGTGGAGCAGAAGTAGTTTTCGACGGAACTCGATTTCTTTCGCCACGGACTCCCGCATCGCGTCTCAACGGGATTCGCACGACCATGGAGCAACTCCCCACGCTTGAGACCCCGCGACTGGTGTTGCGGCAACTCGAATTGCGCGACGTACCTGCGCTGTTTGGCGTGTTTTCCGACCGACGTGTGACCCGATACACCAGCCATCCTCCCTTCGCCGCCCTGCAGGATGCGGACGAGTTGCTGACCCGCATCGACTGCGGCCGCCTGGGCGATGTCTTCTATGAATGGGGGATCGCCGACGGGAAAACTGACGTTGTGTTCGGGACCGTCACACTATTTCACTGGGAACGCGCCCATCATCGGGCTGACTTGGGTTATGCCGTCGCCGCCGATCTCTGGAATCGGGGATTCGGAACCGAAGCGGTCGGGCGGGCGATCGAATATGCGTTCCAGGAACTCGACTTGCACCGGCTGGAAGCGGATGTGGACCCGCGAAATGCGGGGTCATTACGGCTGCTTGAGAAACTCGGGTTTGTGCGGGAAGGATTTCGCCCGCACACGTATCTGGTGGATGGGGAATGGCAAGACAGCGTTCTGCTGGGGCTGTTGCGACCGGATATTCGTCCGTAGCGTGGAATTCATTCCACAGTTCACCAAACGCTTGTCACACCGCATGTCGCCTCAAAACCCCTTTCTTTTTCCGGTTTTTTTCGTGTGTTTCGTGCCTTTCGTGGTTCCCAATCTCTGCTCACACCGTGAGCGAGCGATTTGACGCTTTGCCGGACGATTTTTCATTTGCGATAACCAAGC
>CAMATH010000184.1 GCA_945860955.1 Planctomicrobium piriforme | reverse complement strand
ACCGAATACTCTGTTCGCATTGTGGTTCGCCGACCGACGTACCGCAACGCGGATCGTCGGTAAGGCAGATCGTCAGAAACAAACCGAAGCAAACGACGAGTTCAAAACTCCGCGCCTGCCCCGACTGCGATGAGATGATTTCGAAGCGGGCGACGACCTGCCCGAAATGCGGTTGCCCTCTTGAAAGCGAATGAACGAACGGGTTGAAAAATGGGAACCGTCTACCGCAAAACCGCGACGAAACCGCTACCCGAGGGGGCCGAACTCTTCGAACGGAAGGGGGTGCGGTTCGCCCGCTGGCGCGACGCGAAGGGGAAGAACCGCACCGCCCGGGTGACAGTCGGAAATGACGGATCCGATCGGATTGTGATCGAGGCCCGAACATTCACCGCGAAGTATCGAACCCGGGCGGGAGTTGTCGAAGTTGCGACCGGTTGCCGAAATGAAGATGCCGCCCGCCGGGTGCTGGGGGAACTCGAACGCCGGGCCGAACTGGTGAAGGCGGGGGTGCTGTCGACCGCCGAAGATGCGATCGCCGATCATCAACCGACGCCCCTCGAAGCACACTTCGCCGCGTACCGGGCGCACCAGCAGGCGAAGGGGGTTGTGCCCCGCCGGGTTCTCGACGTGCAATCCCAATTGCGGCGCATGACCCGCGATTGTTCGTTCGTGCGATTGGTCGACCTCGACGCCGAACGGCTCGAACGCTGGCTGGCCGACCAGCAACGGGAAGGAATGGGGGCGGGAACCAGAAACGAATACCGCGGGGCGTTCGTCGGGTTCTGTAACTGGTGCCTGAAAACAAAACGACTGACGGTGAACCCGTTCACCCAGGTGCCGAAGGCCGACGTTAAGGCCGACCGGCGACGGCACCGCCGGGCGATGACCGAAGCCGAACTCGTTCGACTGCTGACCGTGGCCCGCTGGCGACCGCTGGCCGACTACGGGCGAGACACGCAGCGAAAGCAACGCGACGCGGACGCCGCGACGACGGGTCGCAAGGGTTCGTGGACGTACGCCACCCTGACTCTCGACACGCTCGACGCGTGCCTAACGACCGCCCGCGAACGGCTGACAAAGCAACCCGAACTTGTCGCCCGGCTCGAAGTGCTGGGGCGGGAGCGAGAGTTGATTTACAAGACGCTGGTGCTGACCGGACTGCGGTTGAACGAATTGCGTTCGCTGTCGGTTGGGCAACTCGACCTCGACGGGCCGCTGCCCCGCCTGACTCTCGACGCCGCCGCCGAAAAGAACCGCGAAGGGAATTCCCTGCCCATACGGCGCGACCTGGCGGACGATCTCGGCCAATGGCTCGAACTCAAGCGGCAGACCGCCAGCGGGGCCGCTACGCGTTCGGGTGACCGGCCCGAGGTGCTGCGGTTTGCTCGACCGCTCGCCAACTCGCTGCCGACCGACGCCCCATTGTTCGACGTGCCCCGCGGGATGATTCGAATTCTCGACCGCGACCTGCAAGCCGCTGGCATTGCCAAGCGGGATGAACGGGGACGAACGCTCGACGTTCACGCGCTCCGCCACACGTTCGGCACGCTGTTGTCAAAGGGGGGCGTGGCACCGCGAACGGCGCAAGCGGCAATGCGACATTCGACAATCAATCTCACCATGAACGCCTACACCGACCCGAAGCTGCTCGACGTGCAAGGGGCGCTCGAATCATTGCCAGCGCTGCCGCTCGATGCTGACCGCATTTCCATGAAAACGCGACTTCAGGCTACTGGCACCGATGCGAAGTCGACTTCCCAGTTTGCACCAGCGTTTGCACCAACTGCTGACAAATCAGCTCAAACGCAGTCCATTGGTGACAAAACGCACACTTGCAAGGGGAAGCCCGCCGCCGCGCTGCCGCTCGACGTAACTTCAAGCCCAGACAAAAGAAACAACCCGCCGACAACTGCTGTCGACGGGTCGCGGGAATGGGCGATGAGGGATTCGAACCCCCGACATCCACGGTGTAAGCATGGCGCTCTAACCAACTGAGCTAATCGCCCGGGAGTGGTCAGTCGAGACTGGCCAAGCCGGTATTGGTGTTTCGGATTGTACCTGACCGGGGCGTCGGAGTGAACCACGATTTCGATAGCACCGGCGGAAGGGGGGAAGACATCATAGATGACCTGCTTCCGGAGTTTCTCGATTCGCGACTCGCGCGGTCGATCGACTCCTGACAGACCATCCCGAAAACGTCAAACCGACACCGGAACGAAAAGCTCCGATTTAACGGAGAAACTCCCAATTTGACGTCACCGGCATGGGGCTGACACCCCCCCTACTCGGGGGCTGTCGTCTTACTCAATCCGGCCACGTGTTTGCCACAACCGGAGCGACGCCGCGGAGCGTCGTCGCTACAAAACCGACAGCCCCCTCGGATGGGAGGTGTCAAGCCGACAGAAGTACCGTCACGATCATGGTGAGGCACAAAAGCAGGAATCCGCATACCATGACCGTGAACGGTTCTTTGGCTTCTTCCCATTGCGTAAAGATGAAAATCCACGAGTAACACGGGACGAACAGTACCAACAGTCCATGGAGCATTGATGTTTGAAACGCCCGAACAATCAGCCAGAGATTTCCGAATCCATTGATGCACATCGCGGTCCCGGCGAAGATCATGAAGATGATCGAACCGACGGTACTCTCCGGACCCCGTTTGTCAATTCGCGGCGTGTTGTTCCGCGGATTGAAACCGTTCGGCTGCGAGTTTCCCGCACCCCAATTCGGGTTTCCCGGGCTCGTCCCTTGCCCCATCCCTTGTGGCATCCCCTGCCCCGAGGGCATCCCGGGTGTCATTGGCATGCCAGGGGTCATCGACATTCCCGGCGTCATTGGCATCCCGGGGGTCATGGGCATTCCCGATCCGGTTGGCATTCCCTGGCCGGGGGCCATTCCCTGGGGATTGGACACGGGAAAGGGGGGAACCTGTCCGGACGGAAAACCGGCGGGAGATCCACCCGGCATCGTGGCCGGGAAGCCGGCGGGAGCCGATGGGGGCAGGCCGCTTGCCGGATTGATCCCCGGTGGACCCGAAGGAACTCCGCCGGAAGCGGGCCGATTGTTCGCTTCTGGATTCACAGCGGCTGGCTGCTCCTCCTCTTCCTCTTCTTCTTCAAAATCGATCAGCGTTTCGAGGTATTGCTGGTCGGCCTCAGAAAAATTCTCGAACAGGATCGACTTGGCCGTCCCATTTTTCAACTTGAGGACCACCTTTCCCTCAAAGTAACGAACAAACTCCCCCTGGACGGTTCGCCCCTGGCTGTCGGTCCAGAGCCGGGACTTCGCCCAAGCCGAGCTGCCGCTCAACACCAGAAGAACACACGTCAAGACTCCCACGGCGAATCGATTCACGGCAACCCCCCAAGTGATTCGTAACGAAATCTTTCGATAGACACCGCCCCAGCCGGCCCCGAGTCCATCCCGCCCTTCGCGGGGAAAATTCCGCCCGCATGCTCGAAATGGTAGCACGACTGCCAAACCGCGACGATTTGATTCTCCCAAGGAACACTGTTTCGGTCAAGCGAATTCCGAGATGAACGAAGTTGTCCCGCCGTGATCACAAACTGACCAAAACGGAGGGGGCTGGAAGCTTTTCAACGGACCGCTTCGAAGTGAAGTAGGGTGCCACGGCCAGCGAGCGCAGCGAGTCGGCCGTGCGAGTTTCAACGGACATGTCGATTGGAGTTCGGGTGATCCTTGTCCCAAAGCGGGCCGTCGAAGTTTTCTTAAGTGGGTGGGTGGAGCTGAAAACACAAACTACGCCGGCGGCGGATTGAGTCACTGACGGTCCTACACAAACAGGCGATAGGTGCGATATCCCCCGCCGATGTTCACCACGTCGAACCCCGACTGCAGCAGAATGCGCGTCGCGAGATAACCGCGCTGTCCCACCTGGCAGAACGCGGCGATCTTCCGGTCCTTTTGCAACTCGGCCAGTCGGTTCCGCAGCTCATCCACAGGGATATTGATCGCCTCAGGGAGAGAGCCGGCTTCAAATTCCTCGGGGGTGCGCACATCCAGCAACAGCGGTCGGTCCGGGGGCGACATCGCCAGGATTTCGTTCATGTCCATTTGGGGATGCTCGCCGCGTAACAGGCCGCTCGCAACGAATCCCGCCATGTTCACCGGATCTTTCGCCGACCCGAACTGCGGTGAATACGCGAGTTCGACCTCTTCGAGATCGAAAACCGTCATCCCCGCCTGGATCGCGACGGCGATCACGTCGATGCGCTTGTCGACCCCGGCACCTCCCACCGCCTGCGCTCCCAGGATCTTGCCGCCGGTCGGGGAGAACAACAACTTCAAGCTCATTCCCTCGGCACCCGGGTAATAGCCGGCGTGGTTCGCGGGATGGATGTAGATCTTTCGAAACGGAGTTCCGGTCCGGACGAGCGTCTTTTCCGCAGCTCCAGTGCAGGCGGCAACCCGATCGAAGACCCGCACGACGGCGGTCCCCTGAGTCCCGCGGTAATGAGCGGGCAATCCAAAGATGTGGTTGGCGGCCAGTCGTCCCTGGCGATTGGCCGGTCCCGCCAACGGAACCTGCGTGGCGGTTCCGGTCACAGGGTCGCGGACCTCGATCGCATCGCCGACGGCGTAAATCGCGGGGTCGGCAGTCTGCAGATGGTCGTTGACGCGAATGCCGCCGCGCGGGCCGACTTCCAGGCCCGCCTCGACCGCAAGCCGATTCTCGGGACGTACACCGACTCCCAGCACAACCAGGTCGGCGGAGAGAGTCCCGCCGGACTTCAGGCGAACCAGAAGTCCCTCGGCGCTCGTTTCAAATCCCTGGGCGGCATCGTTCAACAGCAGGTCGACCCCATGTCGTCGCAATGTCTCGGTGATGGGGGTCGACATTTCTTTGTCGAATGGCGGCAGCGCCTGGTCCTGCAATTCGATGACGGTGGAATGCAGACCCCGGTGGACCAGCCCTTCCACCAGTTCAAGTCCGATAAAGCCGGCGCCGACGACCACCGCGCGCGGCGGGACATTCGAATGTCGCTGGGCCAGCAGACGATCGACCGCCGACTTGATCTGATCGACATCCTGGAGATTGCGGAGGGTGAAGATGCCGGGGAGTTCCAACCCGGGAAGCGGCGGGCGGATCGGGGCGGCCCCGGGGGCGAGGATGATTCGGTCGTACGATTCGTCGTACTCACGTCCGGAATCGAGTTCCCGCAATCGGACTGTGCGGTTAGCACGGTTGATCGACTCGGCGGAGGTACGGGTGCGAACGTCCAGTTTGAAGCGAGTTCGCAGTCGCTCGGGTGACGTCACCAGCAGCTTGTTACGGTCCGTAATTTCCCCCCCGACGAAATACGGGAGACCGCAGTTGGCGAAGGAGACATCCGGGCCACGCTCGATGAGGATGATTTCGGCATCTTCGGAAAGTCGCCGAGCCCGCGCAGCGGCCGACGCCCCCCCGGCAACTCCTCCGATGATCAGCAACTTCATGATGGCTTCCTGGTCGTGACCTGAATGTGACGTCTGACTTGAATTCAATGAAACCGGGGGACGGTTGTGATTGTACGGGGTTTGAGGCAACGCGAAAGGAACGAGGCGAAACCGGCAACAACCCACTCGGCTCAAATTTGGACGTAGAGTGCCAGCCGACGTAGGACGGGTCTCTGACCCGTCCTACGGTGACGTCTGAAATGAAACACGAGTCGCGATTCTTGGTGGACGGGTCAGAGACCCGTCCTACCGGGCAAAAGTCTCATTTTCTGCCTTGCGGAGTCAGATTTCACAGTCTGGGTGGTTTTTAACGATTTTTCTCAAGATGCGTGCGGTGGGTAGCCGATAACGACGACAAGGATTGTTTCCGTTCAAGTTCCTGCGCTTCCACCCTCTGGTGCTCCATGCAGCAGCCACCACTCACCCAGCGGAATCCGCTCGATCTGGCCTTTTGGGGGCTGATTGTCTCGATCTGCGTGGTCATGGGGGCCGGCATTTGCGTGATGAGCCTTAGTAATCAGCCGACGCAGGTCGCAAAAACCAAGGCCAAGGCGGGTGGTCGGGGAAAAGGGGCTCCCAAGCCGACCCAGAACGACGAGGAAGGTGTATCCCCCGGGAATTTGTCGTCTGGCGACCAGGAAACCAGCGGGCAGCCTGACGAATCGTACGTGGAAAACCGAGTGAAATTCGCCGACCGGGGGATCGAACCCGACGTCGAACCCGCAAACCCCAAGGGGAATATTCTCGGAGCGCAGTCGGTCAACACGAAGACGCAATTCTCCGGCATCGAACATCGGCTCGACGAGATCGCCAGCAATCTGGGGGCGTTGCAGCAGACGGTTTCTTCGGTGACGCGGAATGCTGCCGGGCCGCGCGGGGGACTGGAACCCTCGGTCGAATTCGTTCGCGAATTCCGCTACCTGCTGGAAACGGGCCACAAGGGGGCGTTCCCGTCGGGGTATTCGCAACAGGACACCGAGCGACGCCCCCCCGAATCGACGCATTCCCCCCAACGTGCCCGAAACCACGCCATTCCCAAGCCGGATCTCGATCCCGAGCCGACGTTTGCCGGACCGATCGAGTCGGATGACGATCCCGAGCCAGCTCCTCCCCAGATGGTCCAGGTTCCTCAATCTCGCCCACAGCGACAATCCGCGGCGCGGCCACCGGTTCAGACACCGGTCGAAGATTCGCCGAGAACGGTGATCGAAGAAACCGACGAACCGTCGATCGCGGAGACCGACGCAACCCCGGAACCGAACGACCTGCAGTCGCAGGACGAGCCGACGACCGACGCTGTGGAAAGTCCTGAGCCACTCCGCTCGCTGGTGTCGGCCGACACGATCGCCGAAAGCGAAGAGTCGGACGCCGTCAGCGACGTCGGCCCCAGTCCTTCGCAGGAAACCGGTCCCGACCTGGAGGCGATTTCCAACGCCAACCCTGAAAAGAAAGAGACTCTTGGGACGATGGAAGCTCCCGTGGTCGCACCCCCGACGGATCCCGATGTCGCGCGACTGGAGACAACCGATGAGCCAGAAGTTCCCCCGATGCCGCGTGAATTGCCCACCCCGGCGTTTCCAGATCGGGCCACCAAGCCGACTGTTGGACCGGACAAGAGCTTCAGCGATCCCGTGGTTCCCCCAGAGCCGGCGGCTCAGGCGAAACCCTCGAAACTCGCGACCCCCACACCGTTGACCGCAGTTCGGGTGTTTCGTCCCAAGTACCTGACTGTCACGACATTGCTTGCGGAAATCGAACCGCGGCTGACGGCGGGTGTGGGCAAGGTCGCCGCTTCGGAATATGCACCCTCGTCGGCAAGCATACAGACAAATCGCGGACGCAATGCGAATCAGGGGGCGATTGTGGTGAAGGACACCGCCGACGCGCTGGAACGGATCGAACAACTCGTCGAACGGCTGGATGTCCCCAACCGGGTCAACGCGGAATTCGCGGTCGACATCACCGCGGTCGGCGTGCGTCTGGGGAACGGTCCCCGCGACGGAATCGACCTGGAACAGCTTTCCCAATACGACGTGGGATTCTCCGTGCATTCGGTTCATGAGAGTCTAGCGACCGCCAATGGCATACGCTGCTCGACCTGTCCCGGCGGTCGCGCGAACGTGATGCTCAAACTCGCCGTTCTTTCGGGTGAGGAACATCGCCTGTTGCAGGAATTGCGGACCAATGGCCCCTTGCAGGCCCTGGCCCGGTCGCGGGTGACGATGCGCGACGGCGAAGCGTCCCGGCTGGTGGTTGAACAAGACGACGAGACCGGCCGACCCGATCCCCGGCGGGCTCGCTGTCTGGGAGTGCGGCCCGTCATGCTGAGTGACGGCGGAATGCGGCTGGAACTGCTCCCCTGCGTTGATGAATCGGGCGCACCCGTGGAAGAAGTGGGAGATCAACTCAAATCGGTCGGAGAAGTGGTGCTGAAGCGGGGTGAGACTGCGGTCTTCGCCGGCATGATTGACGAGGAACTGGTCGCTCCCAAATCGCATCCCGGCATTCTGGGAAACAGCCGACGAACCGCCCGCTCGACAATGGAACGGACCGAATGGTTCTTCCTGGTCACTCCCCGAATTCCTACCGCGAACGACTTGGCGAAACAACCGCGCAAGGCCCGATCTGTGAAACAAACCGCTGGCCGATAACTTTCAGACTTCACTCGGAGGCCCGCCACCTGCGATAATGATCTTGCTGTTGCCGATTCTCTCCGCGACCAGGATCTACGCACGATGCGCGACTTGATGAGTGCCGACCGTGGGACTGATATTCGAATCGAGGCCAGTTCAACCAGAACGCGGTGGACACGATCCATCGCGTTGTGGGCATTGATGGTCGCGTTTTTCACCAGCGGAGCATCGGCGGAAATCGCCGGCAAAAAAGGAGAGGAGGCCGAGGCGAAGAAACTGCGACTCTCACCGACCGCGGCTTTCCAGAGCTTTCCCGAATGGGTGGCCTGTGTGGCGTTCTCTCCCGACGGGAAGACACTGGCGGCAGGCAGTTACGGCGTCGTGCGACTGTTCGATATGGAATCGAAGTCGGTTGTGGCCGACCTGCGTGAGCCAGCGGGTTTTATCAAATCGCTGGCGTTTTCGCCCGATGGTCGCTTCCTCATCAGCGGCAGCTACCAGCAGGCGGCGGTCTGGGACACGACCAGTCGCGAAAAACTGCGGGTTCTCAAAGGGCACCGTGGTTACGTTCTGTCGATCGCGTTCGCCAGTTCGGGAGATCGTTTCGCCACCGGGAGCGACGACGAATCGGTCCGGCTGTGGTCGGTCGACCAACCCGACTCGTTGTTGACGCTGCGGGACTTCCGCTACCCGGTGAATGGGGTCGCGATCAGCCCGGCGGGAGATCTGCTCGCCGTCGCCACGGGTGACGCGAGTCGGCCCGCGAAAAAGGGCGAAACCATCCTGATGACCACGTCGGGCGAACTGCTGCATCGCCTGGAAGGACACGAGCGCGGGGTGAACTCGGTCGCGTTCTCGGCTGACGGGCTGTTACTCGCCAGCGGTAGCGCTGATGAGACGATTCGACTGTGGAATACCAAAACCGGCGGAGCGGCTCGAACTCTGGAGGGGCACTCCCGTCCCGTGAACGGTCTCGCCTTTCTCCCCAACGGGCGGTACCTGATTTCGTGCAGTGGCGGTCGGGCGCAGGGGGGCAATGAGGTCAAAGTGTGGCGGGTCTCGGACGGCAAAGATCTGGGGGCTTTCGCCGCCCATTCCGCTCCCGTCTCCAACCTGAGTTTGTCGAACGACGCGAAATGGCTCGCAACCAGCAGCCTCGACAAATCGGTCAAACTGTGGGATGCGGCGGCCCTAGTGAAGGCGACGGGTGATTCGATCTCGCTGGTTGGTTCCGACGTCTTCGGACTCGCCGACACACTGTTCAAGCCGAAGGCCGGCGGCGCGTCGAAAATCGCAACGCCCAAAGAAACACCGAAAGAAACACCGCCGGCCGTCAAACCGACCGAGGAACCCGTCCCGGAGGGAGACCGCCCCGCCGCTCCAGAACTTCCCTCCACCGCGACCAGCGCGGTCGCCATGGCGAACTTCGCGCTGGCCGCACAAGGGAACGAGAACGCCGCCGAGGCGGAACCGAAAATGATTCGGGTGGGAATCATCGGACTCGACACGTCGCACGCGACGGCGTTCACGCAGATTTTGAACGATCCCGAAGCGAAACCCGACGTGGCGCGGTGCCGGGTTGTGGCGGCGTATCCCAAGGGAAGCCCTGACATCAAGTCGAGTACCGTTCGCGTCCCAGAATACACCGAGATCGTCAAGAAGCACGGCGTCGAGATTGTCGATTCGATCGAAGCGCTGATATCGAAGGTCGACGTGGTACTGCTGGAAACGAATGACGGCCGGCCGCACCTGGAGCAGGTTTTGCCCGTGTTGAAAGCGGGAAAACCGGTCTTCATCGACAAGCCGATCGCCGGCTCGCTGACCGATGCGGTCGCGATTTTCGAGGCGGCTCGTCATTACAAAGTGCCGATCTTTTCGTCGTCATCGTTGCGATACTCCAGCGGTGCCCAGGCGATCCGCCGGGGAGAGACGGTTGGGGAAGTGAAGGGATGCGACGCGTACAGCCCCTGTTCGCTGGAAGAGACGCATCCCGACCTGTTCTGGTACGGGATTCATGGGGTCGAAACGCTGTTCACCGTAATGGGTGCGGGCTGTGAGTCGGTGACGCGTATCAACACCCCGGGCGTCGATTTCGCCGCCGGCGTTTGGAAGGGAAACCGCATCGGGACGTTCCGCGGTATTCGTTCTGAAGCCGGCGGAGGCGCTTCGGGTTACGGTGGCCAGGCGTTCGGCGCGACGAAGATTGCCCCGATCGGCTCCTACGAAGGTTACCGCCCATTACTGGCCGTGATCGTGCAGTTCTTCCGCGATGGCAAAGCTCCGATCGCCGAGCAGGAAACGCTGGAGATCTACGCCTTCATGGAGGCCGCCGACGAAAGCAAACGCCAAGGGGGCGTGCCGGTGAAGATCTCGACGGTGCTGGAGAAGGCCAAAGGTGCCGCGGCCGAGAAACTGAAACCTCTGCTGAAGTAGGCGGTCCCGTTTCATGGAAACCGACGACGCGCTGTTGGCAACCCTGGTGGGGCGCGAGGTGGTGATCGATACCGCCCCGCCGTACGTCATCCTGGGAGTTCTGACCGGGTATGACTCGCACCATGTGACGCTGGAAAAAGTCGACGTCCATGACCTGCGCGACACCAGCACCACGCGCGAGGTCTATGTTGTCGATTCCCGCCGATTTGGCATTCGCTGCAACCGCAAGCGAACCATTGTCGCCCGGCGGGAAATTGTCTGCGTTTCGGCTCTCGACGATGTCATGATTTGAAGTCCTCGCGGTGAGTTCAAAAATGGTTCTTAGCCAGTTGCGATTCGCGGTTCTGTTCGCGGGCCTCGTATTCGTCGGCGAAAGTGTTCGTGCCGCCGATCTTCCGGAGTCCAAAGCCAAGTCGGCGAAAACTCCCGAATACCTCTTGATTCCCACAACGGGGGTCGTCCCGTATGTCCCCGCCGACGACGAAGCCCAGGTTCCCGAACACTTTCGACTTGATCGACATGAGTTCGACTTTCGGTCTCAACCGGTGAAGCAGGCCAATCGTGTCCGGGCCACCCGGGTGACGTTCCCCTCGCCGGTACAGTCCGAGGTGATCGAGAACAATACCGTGCATGGTGTTTACTTCCAGCCCGCCGGCCCCGGTCCGTACCCCGCTTGTGTGGTGCTGCACATCCTGGGTGGCGACTTTTTGCTCGCCGAGACGGTGGCGAATCACCTGGCATCCAACGGGGTCGCGGCGCTCTTCATGAAGATGCCATATTACGGGGAACGGCGGGGTAAATCGTCGGGCCGGCGGATGATTTCGGAAGACCCGCACGAAACGGTCGCCGGCATGACGCAGGCGGTTCTCGACATCCGTCGGGCGACAGCCTGGCTGGCCCATCGGGAGGAAGTGGACAAGGAACGACTCGGGATCACAGGGATCAGCCTGGGGGGAATCATGTCGGCCCTCGCCGCCGAAGGGGAGCCGCGACTTCGCAACGTGGGAATCGTCCTGGGAGGGGGAAAATTCGCGGAAGTGGTGTGGAACAACGACACGAATAAAGCGCAGGAGTTTCGCAAGCGCTGGAAGGAAATGGGGCGGACCAAAGAGAACTTCGCCGAGGTCCTCAGTCGGGTGGACCCGGTCACGTACGGCGGAAACCTGAAAGGACGCAGGGTGCTGATGATCGCGGCCAAGAATGACGAAATCGTGCTGCCGGAATGTACCGAAGCGCTGCACGACGCGATTGGAAACGAACCGGAACTGGTCTGGCTCGACGCGGGCCATTACACGGCGGCCAAGTACCTGCCACGGGAATTCGTGCGACTCGCGCGTTTTTTTAACACGACCGAATAGCGGGTTGGAACCCTGGGATTCGCGGCCGTCGCGGGGCATCCCGTGCGACCCCATCGCGGACGAAGGAGTCCCCGGACAACGCGAATCGCCTCTTTTGGATCAATACGCCGTGAAGTGTACCCGAAACTCCAGCTCGGGCGCGGTGGCGTGGTTGGTCTTGATCTTGATGAGGGCCGGGTTCGCGTCACGGCGGATTGCACGGGGCGAACCTGGGGGGAACGCGAGCTGGACTTTGTACCGCTTCGCCACCCCGGAATCTTTGGCATCGGGTTCGATCGTCGCGGTCAGATACGCGGGATCGGAATCGACCTCGGTGAACTTCAATCCCTCCTCAGGCGCGTCACGGACCAGAATCGTCAAGGGAACGGTTTTGCCGTCGTTGGCAGAGAACGAATCCATGACGACAATTCCCTCACGCACCAGATAGGCGGCCCCGAGAATCCGGAACGGGCCATCGCGACGACCGACAATGTTCGCAGTCAGCACCGCAGGGTCGCCCAATTCGCCATCAATTCCACGATCGGGTGTGTTGGTGATGACCTTCAGCGGGAACTGAAACGCGCCAATGGGCATCCCCGGTTTCAACGAGACCTCCAGACCAAACCCTGACCGAGCCCGGGTCGCTTCGACCGCCTGCTCGGAGAGTGGAACGACCTTCACATCCATGCGACTCTCGTCGTATTCCAGTTTCATGGGGGCCAGGCCATTGACGATCGCTGACGTGACATAGCCAGTGACAACGGTTGGCTCCGTTTCGCTGACTTTGCTCACCGGCCAGTCAAGTTCCGGCATCAACATAAAGCGCTTGACGGCCATTCCCACGATCTTGAGCTGAATCGTTTTCTGATCCGGGTCGTTGGTCCGGAGATCCATGGTGGATTCATGCGTCGAGGAGGTCATGGTCGGATTCCAACGCACCGGAATGGTCACCGAACCATGCGGCGGCACCCGGGTGCTGGTGAACTCGCTGATCGTGCATTCGCAG
>CAMATH010000183.1 GCA_945860955.1 Planctomicrobium piriforme | reverse complement strand
TCTGTTGGACCACCTGGGTCTGCGACTGCCGGCCAGGGTCTGGGAAGGGGGTGTGAAAAAATAATCCAATTTTGAATGTAGTGGAAAAAACGGGGGGGCTCCCGTTGGAAATTAAGGACTTACGTCGACAGTTGGGGAACTCGGGTTAGATTGCTACTGACCCAGCAGCTTGCCCGCGAAGGAAAACCCTTCACGGTCTGGACGTTCGTGGACGAACTGACGCGGCTCAATCGCGACATCACCTTCGCGGGCGACTGCATGGAAGCCGATTCGAATGTCGCGGAGGTTCTGTCCCTCGCCGTGTGACGAGATTGCCGGATGAAGCGATTTTTCAACCAAGTTTTCGGACAAACCTCAGGCAGGATGCCTGGGGTTTTTCAGCGTTCGCATTCATACGATGGACAAATATGAAAACTGTCGGGTGAGTCGGCTCTCAAGCACCAGGCAAGTCCACCAATGCAGTCATCAATTGCAGATTCGAGTTCTCGTTTGCGGCACAACGGGTCCCTAACTAGGCTGACCGACGGTTCGACCCGTTATACGATTCAAGTCCGGCAGATTCAGAAGTAATGGAATCGAATGCGATGCACGGAAACTTATGTCAGGTTGTCGATCGCTCATTAGTGCCTGCAAACCGTCCATCAATGCATTTCGATTGGGAATTCGAAGCAGGGTCTTGAGTGGCTCAAATCCGCGGTCCGTCGTAGCCCTCGCGAAAAGCTCAATTGCACCGCCTCGCTCCGCGTACGGCAAACAACGAGGATACCAATGCGAGAAACTGCCATGCGCGGGAAAGTAGCGACGTAGGAAAAGAAGGACATCAGCCTGGAGCACTTCTCGAAATGAAATCGTTCCAGAAGGTGTCCGTTCATGGATTAGTCCTGCTGTTACAGAAATAAAATTCAAATTCAAACGCTGATTGCGCATTTCGTCCAGCGACGAGACAAATGTATTGCACTCGCTCACGGAACCTGGGTAATAATCAGCGCCACGAAGGCTTTTTGTGACATGGTACTCGCTTTCAATGATCGTAGCAGCCGAAGCAAATTGGCGTGTACGTAGACAAGCCGCAATCAGGTACAGGAAAAGTTCGTAGAGAAGGAAGCGGTAGTTGTCGAAGTCGAGTTCGCGCCAGCCAGTGATGCTCTCCGGCCTAGTCTGGAAGGGAATTAGTCTTTCCAGAAACGCGATGATGGAATGTTCGGTTTCCTTACTCGGAGCGAATTTAAGCATGTACAAAACACACTCAACAAAGTTGTCCCGATAGGGTCGCATTCTCCCAATCGATTCGACAACAACTTCGTCAAACGTCGCGAGGTTCTCACTTGTTGACTTAATCCGAAAATCTTCCATCGCGTCGATGAAGTTGTCGAGGTATTGGTCGAAACACGCTTGCACAAATGGACGCTGCTGTTCGACCGCGTTCTTTAACCTGAGAAACGCCCCAACCGTCTTGACTTGAACAGAGTCTGGCGTGAACAGGTGTGCGGGCGGCTTCCCGAGCGGGGGACGTTTTTTTGCCGGTGCATCGAAGATGTCACGCAACAGCTCATCGAGCATTTCCTCGAACTTGCTATCATCGGAGAAGTCGAGATAAATGGTCTGCTTGAAGAAGACGGGAAGACAAGGATCTCCGTTGGCGTGACGTTCGCGGACAATAGGAATGAACTTCGATTGCTGCGTCTTCGCATAAACCTCGGGCGAAATGATCTGAGACTCCGTGCCAACGCCGCCCTCCCGTCCGTCTGCTTTTTTAGCGTACATGGCATCGCATATCGCGAGAACTTTGCTAACATTGGGATCGGTTACCATTTTCTCCATGAAGGCGTACTTGTCATGCCCGCGCTTCAAGTCCCACCGATCGAATACTGCCTCAACTCCTTCGGAATGAAGCCGAGTAGCTAGGGACTCTACCCATGCGACGTGATCGTCGTTTGTCCAACTGTAGGAGATGAAGACTTTCGGCGCTGGAACGGTACTCATGCTGAGTCTGTATTTGAACGAGAACTGTAGTCAATCGGTGTCGATCTGCAATCCGCTTGACTCCGGGACCGGTCCGGCTGAATTGACGTGATTCACTGATTTTAACCGTATACTTGGCCCTGTGCCACGGTACGTGGAACACTGGCGGGCTCAATTTTCATGAGTTCTGCTTGCAGGAAGCAGCCTTCTGGGGCGGCGTATGGAAGTGGCAACCTCCGACAGGAGTGCCATTCCTTCCCGCGTTTCTGAGGATTTTCGCCATGGCGCAAGCCCTGCGGGCGAAGACCGGGGACACCCACCAGCCACCCTTCCGACTTCGGCCGCAGATGTGCGCACGGGCGTATACCCACGCGAACATTTCGCAAATCACAACCTCTTCTTTAGGTATAAGTTATGGTGAGTCGCGAATCACAGTTCAAAAAGGCAGTGCATGAATACACGACTACGCGAACAGTGGTGGTCAATTGTGTTTGTGGTGTCTGATGTTCATGCCGTGGCTTGATGGCTGGACCTTCGCCGAGCTGGTTTGCGAATCGGATGAACCCATGGCACGAATCCCGCGAAAGCTGCTGTTTGATCCGACCGAGGTGGGGGTCTATCACTGCATCAACCGGTGCGTCCGTCGGGCGCGTTTGATGGGGGACGATCCCTACACTGGACAGTCGTACGATCACCGCAAGGAATGGCTCGTTGGCCGGATGGAGGAACTCGCCGGGTTCTGGCCTGCGAGTTCCTGGCGTTTTCGGTGATGGACAATCACTTTCACGTGGTCGTTCGCAATCGGCCCGATCTTGTCGCAGGGTGGAGTGACGAAGAAGTTGCCCGCCGCTGGTATCGGCTCTGTCCGCTACGCTGTGATGTCAACGGAAATCCGGCAGAACCGACCGAGGCGGATCTGGGGATGATCGTCAATTGCCCGGAGCGGCTCGCCGAGCGTCGGATGCGACTCTCGAGTCCCTTGTGGATGATGCGGTTTTTGACCGAGCGAATCGCCCGTATGGCCAATGCCGAGGACAAAGTTTCGGGTCGTTTTTTGCAGGGAAGATTTGAAATGATCCGTCTTCTCGATGAAGCGGCGATCGCGGCGTGCATGGTCTACGTCGATCTCAATCCCATCCGGGCCGAGATCGCGCGGTGTCCCGAGGAAAGCCAATTCACATCAGTCTACGAGCGCATAGTCGCGCCACGCGAGTCGGGTCTCTTTCCATCCGCCGTCGAACCCACCGAATTCGCCACGGAACCAGCGACGCCCCACGGATTTGCGATTCTTGACGTCCCGAGCGGCAAAAGGGAAGCGGTTGGCTCGGTTGAGTCCGGGGATTCGACGGTTGCCGCCGATGACGATTCGCAACCGCTCGCGGCGACCGTTGGTGCGGGTTCATTGAGATCGGAAGTTTCAGAAGTGAGCGCGGCGCCGTCGGAAGCGGCGAAGCCCGACCGGGCTGCCTGGCTTGTGCCGATCGAAATCTCCGCAGAAATCGAACAACACGTGGTGCCGGGCGCTCGGGCGTCGAACAAAGGCTGTCTGGAGATGTCGTTCGCGGCGTACCTGGAGCTGCTCGAATGGAGCGGTCGGCAATGGCGCGCGGGAAAGCGCGGAGCGATTCCCGGCAATCTGCCGCCGGTCTTCGAACGCTTGGGAATTCCAGAAGCGGGGTGGATGGAATTGCTGCGGGGCTTCGACGGCCGGTTCCGCCGGGTGGCCGGCTCTCCCGAATCAATGGCGCAAGAGGCAGCGAAGCGGGGCCGCCGGTATTTGCACGGGATGCCAACCAGCCGCGCCGCATACGGCGGTCAATCGCCGCGACGTTCGACCGAAAAGACCTGAACACGACGGCGGCCAGAACGTCGGCGTGGTTCAAGGGGTGGCGTGCAGGCCGAGAATCCCTGAATAAAAAGTGAGTTTCCGCACCGCGACTTCTCTCATGGGCAATGCAACTCTCGCGATGATAGACCACGTCAGTGACATCGGCGTCATTCGTTGGGGCGTAGTCAGGTAACGGGTTGGTTCGCCTGGGCAAACGGCATGCCGAGTGATACCGATTCGAGGACGGCAGGCACCGTCCTCTGACTCTACGTTGATTCGATTCAGCGTATGAGGGGAATCAACTCACGCAGGCGGTTGGCTGATGGGTGGCGCTGTCTTTCGACCTTGAGCTTGAAATCTACGGAGTCAGGCAATTGAAGCAGCCGAAAATCGTGAAGTCTGCCGGATTCGTGGTCAGGATTGAAGAAACGCCCGCCTCCCAAAAAGTCGCTGCCAACAGAGTGTCGAGAAGGCGCTTTCGTCCCAGCGAATATTGACGCAACCAGACGACGAAGCGCTGTGTGGCAAGTGTGTTTGGAAAGACCGGCACCACATTCCCGGCCGTCCACCATTGGGTGGCAAGATCAATGGCAGCGATTGTTGTCAGTGGATGCGCGAACCGGCGCGGGTCGGTCACGACGTGAATAAACTCACTTAGAACCTGAGGCGAAATTGCAATCTGATCTCCAAAGTCTATCAGTGTCGCTAACTGTCGGCGTGCTGAAGCATTTGCCGGGTGTTCGCTCAGTTCCGTCGCCACCATGAAACCTGTATCGAGACCGTGAATCATGCTCACGTCTCCAACATTTCTTCGAGTAGATCGTCATCCTCCATTTCCGACCACGGGCGGAGAATTGGTCCCAACTGAACCGTTGGAATCTCGAGGACCGAATGCGATCCCTGCGAATTCCCAGAAAGTTGAACTCGAGCCAATTGATCCGCGAGTCTCCGAAACAGTGCGAGTTTGTCGTCGGGCGACAGCGTCGAGACGGCAGTTTCGATTTCGGCGAGGGACACCATTTTCCACGGACCTTGAGACATGGGCGTCGAGCTGTTCTGCAGCGCGATTGTACACGGAATGGCCGAGTTGATGCGAGGTGACGCAAGTCACCCAAGAACGGATTGGTTCCCGGAATGGTACTCCGCGACGACTGTTCCCTCCGGAAGCGGATCGACGGAAGGATTACTGTTCACACCGCGACTGAAACGTCAACTGCCCGGCCTTGAAATGACAATTTGGCAGTCCCCAATTTTCGGCAACGAATGGACACGTCTGCCAAATTGGCGGCCCGCAACCCCGATTCCCCCGGGACACACCCCGTCGAATTGATGTAACCTGCTTTTGCGACTATAGTTGCGCGTGAATTCTGGTTGTGAATTGATTCACGGCACGTCGCTTGCAATGAAGTCACGGCACCGGAACTGACTTCCATCCATCCCAGGCTTTGCCTTCCCGACCTGCCGCTGGCTTGTTTTTGGCGTAGCCCGACATCGGATTTTTCATCCCCTTCCAAAACAGGAGTACAAACATGGCCGGACGCGGAGAGACCATTGTGGGCATCGACCTCGGCACCACCAACTCTGTGATTGCGATCATGGAGGGGGGAGAGTCGAAGGTCATCGCCAATCTTGAGGGCAATCGCCTCACCCCCAGCGTGGTCGCGTTTACCGACAAGGGAGACATCCTCGTCGGTGACCCCGCCAAACGACAGGCGGTGACCAATCCCCGCCGAACCGTCTATTCGATCAAGCGCTTCATGGGCCGTCGGCACAACGAAGTCGCCAGCGAAGAGAAGATGGTTCCCTACGAAGTGGTGGGGGGGGCGAATGAGTACGTCAAAGTGAAGGCGGGGGACAAACAGTTCACCCCGGCCGAAATCTCGGCTCACGTGCTGCGAAAGCTCAAGGAAGCCGCCGAAAGCTACCTCGGTCACAAGGTGAACCGAGCCGTGGTGACGGTACCCGCGTACTTCAACGACGCCCAACGCCAGGCGACCAAAGACGCCGGCCAGATCGCCGGCCTCGAAGTCGAACGCATCATCAACGAGCCGACCGCGGCCGCCCTGGCCTACGGCTTGCAGAAGAAAAAAGACGAAAAGATCGTCGTGTTCGACTTGGGTGGTGGTACATTCGACGTTTCGGTCCTCGAAGTGGGGGACGAAGTGGTCGAGGTGCTGTCGACCAACGGCGACACCCACCTGGGTGGTGACGACTTCGATGAAGCGCTGATTCACTTCATCGCCGACAAGTTCCAGAAGGAGAATGGCATCGATCTGCGGAAGGATCCGATGGCGCTCCAGCGGTTGCGTGAGGCGGCCGAAAAAGGGAAGAAGGAGCTGTCGTCTTCGCAGAACACCGACATCAACCTGCCGTTTATCACGGCCGACGCCTCGGGAGCGAAGCACTTGCAGATGTCGATCACCCGTTCGGAATTCGAACGTCTGGCCGACCCGCTGATCGAGCGCTGTCGTGAGCCGGTGATCAAGGCGCTCAAAGACGCCAAGCTCAGCCCGTCTCAAATCGATGAAGTCGTGCTGGTGGGTGGCTCGACCCGTGTCCCCAAAGTTCAAGAGCTGGTTCGCAAGATCTTCGACAAGGAACCGCACAAGGGGGTCAATCCCGATGAAGTCGTCGCCGTCGGGGCGGCGATTCAGGGTGCGATCATCGCCGGGGATGTGAAGGACGTCGTGCTGCTCGACGTGACTCCGCTGTCGCTCGGGATCGAAACCGAGGGGAGCGTGATGACCGTTCTCATCGAACGCAACACCACGATTCCAACCGAAAAGAAAGAAATCTTCAGCACGGCGGCCGACAACCAGACCGCCGTCACCGTTCGCGTCTTCCAGGGCGAACGGAAAATGGCGACCGACAACCGCAAGCTGGGTGAGTTCAATCTCGAAGGAATCGCGCCGGCTCCACGCGGAATGCCGCAGATTCAGGTGGCGTTCAGTCTCGACGTCAACGGGATCCTGAATGTCAGCGCCAAAGACATGGGGACCGGCAAGGAACAAAAGGTCCGCATCGAACAGTCGGGCGGTCTGAGCAAGGACGAAATTGAGAAGATGCGTCGCGACGCCGAACTCAACGCCGACGAAGACGCGAAGAAGCGCAAGATCGCCGAAGCGCGGAACGAGGCGCACCGCCGGATCTACGACACCGAGAAATTGCTGAAGGAACATGCCGACAAGATCGACGCCGGCTCCAAGTCGGCGATCGAGGCGGCGGCCGCCAAGGTGAAGTCGAAATCGGAGGGAGAGGATCCCGAGGCGATTGATCAGGCGGTTGCCGAACTGGTCCAGGCGACACAGGCGTTCTCCAAACACATGGAAACGCAGGGCCAACAGCCCAGTCCCGGCGGCCCTGCCTCAGACGGTGGTTCTCAGGACAACGTGATTGACGCCGAGTTCGAGAAGAAGGACTAATCTCGATCAGATGGGATCGATTTGAAACGTCGCACCCGTTGCGGTTCCCAGGATGCGGAACCGCAATTGGTGTGGCCGACATGTGTTGCAAATCGTTTTTCAGCCACTTATCCAGAGAGCAGGAATGGCGAGCAACTCCATCCTTTTCATCCTTTTCATCCTTTTCATCCTGTCAAATTCTCTCCGTCCGTCGTACGCACTCTCAAACCGCGACCGGCAGTTTCCGTTGTCATTTTCATCACTCTCAGGATTTTGACGTTCGTCAAAATCCACATCGGTTCATGACGCGACCGATCTCCCTACGGAGTAGTCTGCGCACCCGCTGCGCTCATCGAGACCCGCATTCGGTTTCAGGAGACGATTCATGGCCTTTCGCATCGACAAATTCACAGTCAAAGCCCAAGAGGCGTTGCAGCTCTCACGCGACCTGGCCGCCGACCGTGGCAATCAGCAGATTCAGACGCTCCACCTGCTCGCGGCCCTCCTGAAGGAAGATCAAGGGGTCGTCCGCCCCCTGTTGCAAAAGATCGGGACGAATCTCAAACAGCTCGACGGAATCGTCGAAGGCGAACTGGGACGACTGCCCAAAATCAGCGGAGGGAGCGGCGAAGTCGGGTTGTCGCAGGTAACCCTGAAGCTGCTGGAAGAGGCGCAATCCGTCGCCACCACCATGAAGGATCAGTTCGTTTCGACCGAACACCTTCTACTGGCGATGACCAAGAGTGACGACAGCGTTCGCCGACTTCTCGAAATGCACGGAGTCAACGAACAAGACGTCCTCTCGGCCCTGAAGTCGGTGCGCGGCGGGCAGCAGGTGACCGACCAGAACCCCGAAGAGAAGTACCAGTCACTGCAGAAATACGGCCGCGACCTGGTCGAACTCGCCCGGCAGGGAAAGATCGACCCCGTCATCGGCCGCGATACTGAAATCCGCCGGGTGATCCAGATTCTGTCCCGACGCCGCAAAAACAACCCAGTTCTCATTGGCGAGGCGGGGGTCGGCAAGACCGCCATCGTCGAAGGACTGGCACATCGGATTGTGCTGGGAGATGTCCCCCAGAACCTAAAGGACAAGACCGTCATCGCGCTCGATATGGGAGCTTTGATCGCCGGCACGAAGTACCGCGGGGAATTTGAGGATCGGTTGAAGTCGGTTCTGCGAGAAGTCGGCGAAACGAACGGCCGGGTGATTCTGTTCATTGATGAATTGCACACGGTCGTGGGCGCGGGAGCCGCTGACGGGGCAATGGACGCCTCCAACCTGCTCAAACCGGCGCTCGCCCGGGGAGAACTGCACTGCGTGGGCGCGACCACGCTCGACGAGTATCGCAAGCACATCGAAAAAGACCCGGCACTGGAACGCCGTTTTCAGCCGGTTGTGGTGCAGCAGCCCACCGTGGAAGACACGATCTCCATTCTTCGCGGCCTCAAGGAACGCTACGAAACGCACCACGGAGTGCGGATCACCGACGACGCGCTGATCGCCGCCGCGACGCTTTCGGACCGCTACATCGCCGACCGTTTTCTCCCCGACAAGGCGATCGACCTGGTTGACGAGTCGGCGAGCCGGCTGCGGATGGAGATCGACTCGATGCCGACCGAGATCGACGAGGCGACCCGCCAGTTGACCCGCATGCAGATCGAAGCGACCGCGCTCACCCAGGAGCCAAGCGCCGAAAGTCGCGAACGATTGCAGAAACTCCGCAGAGAAATCGCCGACCGCGAAGAAGAGGTCAATCGGCTCAAGGCCCGCTGGCACGCCGAGAAGGAGGCGCTCACCGGTCTGCGGCCTCTCAAAGAGAAAATCGACGGACTCCGGTCGGCGTACGACCAGGCATTCAAGACCGCGCAGCGGACGAATTCCAACGACGACTACCTCAAGGCGTTCACCGCCGAGAAGGAATTTCACGATGCGGAAAAGCGGCTGCAGGAAGCCGAGTCGCGGGCGTCGGAAGTCAGCCAGGATGGAGAACGGATGCTACGGGAGGAGGTAACGGCCGAGGACATCGCCAAAGTCGTCAGCACCTGGACCAACATTCCCGTCGCCCGGATGTTGCAGGGAGAACGGCAGAAGCTGCTCAAGATGGAAGATGCCATCCACGACCGGATGATCAACCAGAACGAAGCGGTGAAAGCGGTTTCCAACGCCGTCCGGCGGGCGCGGTCTGGTTTGCAGGACCGGAACCGTCCCATCGGTTCGTTCATCTTCCTGGGACCGACCGGTGTCGGAAAGACCGAGTTGTGCAAGGCGCTCGCCGAGTTCCTGTTCGACGATGAAAAGGCGCTGGTGCGCATTGACATGAGCGAGTTCATGGAGCGGCACAGTGTCTCGCGACTCGTCGGCGCGCCCCCGGGATATGTCGGATACGACGAAGGGGGCCGGCTGACGGAAGCGGTTCGCCGGCAGCCGTACTGTGTGCTGCTGCTCGACGAAATCGAAAAAGCACACCGCGATGTGTTCAACATCCTGCTGCAACTGCTCGACGACGGCCGACTGACCGACAGTCATGGCCGAACGGTCAACTTCACGAACACCATCGTGGTGATGACGTCGAACATCGGCAGCCAGGCGATCATGGATCTCGCGGGAAAGAAGAACGAGAAGGAGATTCACGACCGGGTGACCGAAGCCCTCCGACAACACTTCCTGCCCGAGTTTCTCAACCGGATCGACGAGACGATCGTGTTTCATCCGCTGGGACGGGAGGAATTGCACAAGATTGTCGATCTGCAACTGAAGCGGTTGACGAAGCAGTTGCAGGACGCCCGATACAACCTGGAAGTGACGGCAACCGCCAAGGATTTGTTGACGGAGGAAGGTTACGACCCGGTGTACGGTGCCCGGCCACTGAAGCGAACGATCCAGCAGCGCCTGCAAAACACGCTGGCGAACGAGATTCTGGAAGAACGGTTCGCGGAGGGGACGACGATTGTCGTCGATGTGAAAGACGGGGAGTTCGTCTTCTCGTCAAAGTGATGGCCTGTGGCGGACGGCGTTCCTACGACGCCGCGGTCTGTGCGTCCGACGGCAGAGTCGAGTGGAGACAGATTGAAACGCCGTATCGGGAATTCTACCACGTCGGTTGCGATCATCCTGGTCGCGACACTGTATGGGATCGCGTGACATCGCAAAGGAACTGAACGACGGCCTGGCGCATCGTCGGGCCGTCGGTCACCGCGGCGTGGTTGTGTTCCGAGTTGCGTAACGGAACGAGCCGGCGTTCGATTCCCGACGCGGACTTCGCGGGAGCCGACTCGAACAGTTCCCGCCCCATGGTGAACGGAACCAGTCTGTCCAGCTCGCCGTGCATGATGAGAACGGGGCACGACATCTGTCCGATTCGCTGACGTGACGGGTACCAGTCTGTCGGCAGGATCCACCTCAGGGGAGGCCAGAGGTGGCACGCCGCCTCGGTGAAGCTGGTGAAAGTCGACCGCAACAGGATTCCTGCTGGTGGGTGACCCCTTCGCGACTCCTCGGCGGCAAGTTGAATCGCGAGGGCACCGCCAAGCGATTCGCCGTAGAGAAGGATGTCATCTCGTGACCAGTGCAGTTCGTGTTGTGCGAATTCCCACGCCGCTCGCGCGTCGTGCGCAAGTCCTTCTTCCGAGGGACGTCCCGGATTGTCGGCGTATCCCCGGTAGTCGAACAATAACACCTCGGCTCCCAGCGCGGTCAAAATTCCGACCTCCAGAACCCGAAACCCGCGGTGCCCGCCCCGGCCGGGAAAATAGACAACTTTCGGACCATTCCCAACTTGATTGTCGCAGTCTGAATCTGCCGGTGCCTTGTGCGGACGGGGGAGCCACAACCACCCTCGCAGCGTGATGCCCTCCGTGGTCCGGGTCGCGACCTCGCGCACGAAATCTGACGACAGGCCGACCGCGGCGGGGGACAGGCGCGGGTGTTTCCTCGGATGGTAGACCATCCCGCGAAGAACCGGCCAGCGCTCGACTCGCATCGCGAAATCCTAAGGTTTGACGATCGTGAGCTTCCGCCAGCCGTCGGCGCTCTCGGTGAATTCGCGGGCGGCGAAGCACCAGATGACCGCCCGTTTCTGTTTCAGTCGATCCTTCTGCCGCGCCAGTGTCACCCGCGCCGACGTCGAACCCGAGCCTCGGACGCCAATCAGATCGACCGGTTCGTTGAGAGCCAAAGCCAGATGATCCGACAGTCCCGCTCCCGTGGCGTGCAGCGTCGCTTCGTGCAGGAACAACGTGTGGCTGTCTCCCAGTAACAGCACGCGGCTGTCAGTTGCTGGTTCGATGGGCTGGCCGGTCGCACGGTCGGTGACGAACCAGGCGGCGATCTCTTCGGATGGAGGGACGTCCGTCGCCTGAAAGCCCGAAGTCGGCTCAACGTCGAGCTTCAGCAGATCGCCCGCGAATTTCACCGGGCGTTGGTTCTTCTCAAATCGCGCGGGTTTATTGGTGGCTGCGGCTCCCGCAGCGTCCGGATCAAACCACGGTCGCTTTCGCAGATCGGCGGCAATTGTCGCGGCCGCCAGTACGATCGCGGACCCGGACCAGTGGCTGTCGGTCCGACAATACATCGGGCCGGCGTCGGCGGACTGCGCCTTGCGGAATTCCGGCTCCAGATCGACGACATGCACCTTCTCTTTGGCGAGAACCCGCAGGAAATCAGCGACCGCGCCATCACACCGGGGGGACTCTCCAGCGCATTCGCCAAAAAGTCCCGCGCTGGCGACCGTCGGCTTCGGCGGAACCGGGGCCACCCAGAGTTCGATATCGAGCGAGTTCAACTGCCGTTGAAAGTCGAGAATCGCGGCGAGCGGGTCAGCCTGTTCGGGCTTGCGTGATCGGCTGACTCCCGCCGCCGACGCCCCCCAGAACTCCCCCAGCGACGAGAATCGCACGTCACTGGTGAGAAACAACCAGCCGTCCGTCCCCCCGATCACGCTCCGGCGATTCCCCTCGGCCCGCTGCGCCAATTCAGCGAATTTCGATTGCAGGCGAGACTCCCCCTCGCCTTCTACGGCCAAGCATAGCAGCGCACCCGCGTCACGGGAGGGCGAGGCTCCTGCCGAGCCGCCACTGTGCCCCCGCATGGAAGAAACCGAACTCCGGGCAGCCACAGACGTGAATTCCAGCAAGCCGTACCCCATCGCGGCGCTCGACGCGCGGTGCAGCCAGTCAGCGTCACGGGAGGGCGAGGCTCCTGCCGAGCCGCCACTACGTCCTCGCGCGGAAAAAACCGAACTCCGGGCCGCCACCGACATGAACTCCGCGATAGCCTCCTCCGCCGCCGCACTTGACACGTCCCCAATCAGGAACGCCCACACGACTGTCACAAACAACCCCACCAGCCTGCGCTTCCCACCAATCCCCATCATCGACTCCCCCCGTTCCCCAAAAATTCCCCCAGGTAGACCGGCAGATTCAACACGTCGTCGTCGAGATCCTCAAGTTCTACCCGCGCCAACCGTCCCAACTTACCCTCAACTGAAGACCACGGGACCAGCCGCAATTCCACCACATCCCCCACCTTCCACCGCGTCGCGACAGTCGGCCGGCGATCGCGCAATCCCCAGACGTAAACCACAACGTCTGCGAATTCCGGATGGCGCGCATCACCCCGCTCCGACTCACACTGGACCGCCAACAGCGCTTCCGGATACGGTGCCGATCCGTTCAACGTGTCCCCCGGTGCGATGTCTCGAATCTT
>CAMATH010000182.1 GCA_945860955.1 Planctomicrobium piriforme | reverse complement strand
ATGTACAGGCGGAAGTCGCCGATCAGCGTCTGGGCTTTCGCCAGCGCCGCGGCGTCGAAGCCAGCCCGCAGCAGTTCGTCGGGGGTCTGCTCGTCGATCACCTGCTCCAGCGACGACTTGAGCGCCAGAATCGCGTCGCGCAGCCGCGGGTTTAGAAACGGCCGCAGCGCCGTTTCCATCTGCTGGCGTTCCACCTGGTCGTATTGCGCGTCGGTCGGCTCGGTCCCTTCGGGGAGTTGAAATTCTTCCCTGACGCGCGGAGTTGTGGTATCCGGGTCGATGCTCTCGACCAGACCGGCGGCGAGTTGCGAGAGGGTCGGCCCGCCGCTCGCCTCGGCGATGGCGTTCTGCTTTTCCGGCTCCGCTTGCTGATCGAGCCGGGCCAGCCGCGCGCCGAGCGTCGAAACCAGATCTTCCCCCACCGCGCCGGCGGCGACCAGATTCAGCAGTTTCGGCAGCGGCACCGTCGGCTTGCGGTCGAGCGGCTTGGTTGCGCACTTGGTTCCCTCGCAGACCCCCACCGCGTCAACAATCACGAAATGTGTCTTGTGCTTCGCGTCGGGGGTGACCCCTTGCAGCACGTTGGCGTCGACCACCCGGCAGCCGCGCCCCTTCATCTGTTCGAAGTACGACAGCGATTTGATGTTCCGCAGAAACAGCAGGCATTCCAGCGGCTTCACGTCGGTTCCCGTGGCGATCATGTCGACCGTGACGGCGATGCGCGGGTTGTAGCCGTTGCGGAAGTCGGCGAGCAGTTCCTTCGGCGTCTTGCCCGTACTCTTCGACGTGATCTTCTGGCAGAACTCGTTCCCCTTGCCGAACTCTTCGCGGATGATCGTGACGATATCCTCGGCGTGCAGGTCGGTCTTGGCGAAGACCAGCGTCTTGGGAACCTCGGTCCGCCCGGGGAAGATCTCGGGGAGTTTTTCCTTGAACGTCTTGATCACCAGCCGAATCTGGTTCTTGTTCACCACGTCGCGGTCGAGCTGGTTCCCCGTGTAGGTGACGTCGTCGTCGAGCTGCTTCAGACGGACTTTGGTGGTTCGCCGGTCGCGGTGGGGAACGTAGACTTCCGGCTGCTTCACCAGCTTCGCCCCGTCGCGGGTCACCTTGGTTTCGATGCGGTACACCTCGTACCCGACGTTCACCCCGTCGACGACGGCCCGCTCGTGCGAGTAGTCCTGCACGACGTTGCCGTTGAAGAAGCCGATCGTCTGGTTCGTCGGCGTCGCGGTGAGGCCGATCAGCGAGGCGTCGAAGTATTCGAGCACCTGCCGCCAGAGGTTGTAGATCGAGCGGTGGCACTCGTCGATGACAATGAAGTCGAACGTCTCGATCGGAATGCGGGGGTTGTAGCCGACTGGCATCGGGGCGGCGGGAAGACCGGTCTCGGCTTCGAACAGCGAGCCGTCTTCGTTCTCTTCGAGGAAGGTTTCGTCCCCCTTGATCATCGAGAAGAGCCGTTGAATGGTGGTGATGCAGATCTTGCTGGAGTCGGCGATCGCGTTCGACTTCAGATGTTGAACGTTGTATTCCTCGGTGAACTTGTAGCCGTTGACCGGGCTGACGAACTGCTGGAATTCGTTCAGCGTCTGTTCCCCCAGGTTGTTGCGGTCGACCAGGAACAGAATGCGGCGTGCGCCGGCGTACTTGATGAGGCGGTAGCAGAAATTGACGGCGGTGAACGTCTTGCCGCTGCCGGTCGCCATCTGAATGAGCGCCCGGGGGCGGTTGTCGGCCAGCGAATGTTCCAGGTTCTGAATGCTCTCGATCTGAACCCGCCACAGGTTGGCGGTGTTGAGCGGGGGCATTTCCCGCAGGCGGGCGCGAACCTGCTGGTCGAGCCGGGCAAGGCGCAGCAGTTCCGCGGGGCGGTGAAAGGCGAAGACCTGCCGACTGCGGGCGTGCGGTTCCAGGGCGTTGGTGAACTGGGTCGCTTCGCCGGTCGTTTCGTAGGCGAACGGCAGGGGGCGGCGATGGCAGGGGAGCGGCCCGGGGAGACCGTCGAGGTATTTTCCCGACTGCGTTTCGACTCCCGAGAGCGTGTGCCCGACCGGTTTCGCTTCGACCACGCCGATCGCCTTGCCGTCGGCGTAAAGCAGGTAGTCGGCAAAACCCGTCGAAAGCGGAAATTCACGAATCGCCACCCCCAGGCTGGCCGAGATGTTCATCGCGGCGTAGTCCTGCACCAGCCAGCCGGCTTGGTCAAGCTGGCGGTCGATCTGCTCTCGGGCGGAGGATTCGGGGGTTTGCGGAGACACGTAACACCAGAAGGCTGCCTTGTCGTGGGAAATCCCCGCCAACGTGAGCCGCGTTCGATATAGTACTGCGGAGAGTTTACGACGGCGGGCAATCAGCGGCAACGACAGACGCACCGTGGCGTTGCCGGTCGTTTTCTGGGAGTCTTCACTCCGCGACAGCAAAACTGCGGGTTTCGAATCGGAGACGCGGTTCACGCGGAAGATTGAATCAACTCAGATGGCCTGCAGGTCTTCCATGAGTGCTGGCTCGTCGAGTAGTTGACGCATCACGGATCGTGTCGCCCGCTCGACGAATTCCGCGACCGTTTCCGCGTTTTTGAGAACCTTGAACCGGTTCGCGAAATCGGGATTGTCCCCGTGCGCGATTGCGCTTCGATACTCATAGACCTTGCCCCAAACCTTTTCTTCACTCTCTCGAAGTGGAAAGAGATCGTACGGTATCGGAACTGCGGCGCGATGCCCGATCAACTTCATCTTGAACTTCATCTGACGGGTCAGCGACGCGTACGGATCTTGAGGTTCAGGCTTGTGCGTGACAAGGCTTTCGAGAATTCCGACGTGCCCGAGAACTCGCATCGGTGAGTTCCACGGCAGCGCCTGTATGCTGTCAAACCGCCGAATCGCTTCGCGAAGCTTGTCTGTTTCTGGTCTTTGGCAAACTCGTTGAGCGACGTCGATCTGTTCAGCGACGTCTTGAGAGGTCAATTGAAAGTGCCCATTTCGGTGTGGCCAAACGAGAGGATCTGTGAACTCTAGCGATTCAGGCCCTCCTACCGATAGGAATGGCCTGGGAATGTGTTCCCAATTGCCCACAGTCGGCCCAAGTACCAATCGTCTTGTGGTTAGTGTTGTCGATTCGGCGAAATCTAACTGTGCGCCGTTCACTCCCTCAAACGCGATAACGTGGAATTTCCATCGGTCTGTCGTAAGCGGGACAAATGTCAGCATTCGATCAGGGGCAGATCCGGTTGTCACATCTGTTGTGAACGGTAAATAGCCGTCAATATCCTTTCCCAAACTGTTTCCGCGCTGGAGCAATTCAAGAATGGTTTGCGATTCGTCCGGAGTTGCAGGTCGAAGGACCAGTGAATCGGACAAGCGATATTCCGGTTCCTTCAATCCAAGTATGTTGGCAACATGTGCGAACCCCCCATTTTTAATGGACGAATGTCTCTTTGCAATCTGGTCCAAATGCGATCGGTGTGAATCCGTCATTGTCGCGACTTTCTAGTAGGTAGTTGACATTTAGGCCGACAGCCGCCTGAGCACCCGCAGCACCTGCACCTGATTCCACGGCTTCCCCTGTCGGGTCGTGTGTCCCTGCCGGTTGAGTTCGTCGGCGATCGCTTTCTGAGTCAGCCCCTTGTCTCGCAGTTCGCGGACAATGGGAGCCAGGTCGGCATACGCTTCGTCGGTCTTCGCGGTGATCGCAACGGCCGCCGCTTTTGCCCCCCGTTCGCGGGCTTCCGGGGTCAGATTACGACATTCGGGGCGCGTCGCCCCCAGCTTGCCGCCGCGGGCCTTGTACGCTTCGAGCGCCGCTTTTGTGCGGGCGGAGATGCGAACCGCTTCGTCTTCGGCGACCGCTGCCAAAATGTGAATCGTCAAATTGTTCGCGGTCGGATTGTCGCAGGCGACGAACGCGACCCCCGATTCCATCAGGGCGGAAGTGAACGCGACGTTTCGGGCCAGCCGATCGAGCTTCGCGACAACCAGCGTCGACTTGCTGCGTTTCGCGTGTGCCAGCGCCGCCGCCAGTTGGGGGCGGTCGTTCTTTCGGCCCGACTCGACTTCGACGTACAGCCGGGCCACCAGAGCACCCGTCTGTTGAGCGAAGGCGTCGATCGCCGCCTTTTGGGCTTCGAGACCCAGTCCCGATTCCCCCTGCCCCTTGGTACTCACCCGAATGTAACCGATCAGTGACTTCGCCATGTTTCTCGCTCCCGTTCAGCCCCACGGGAGGATTATACACATCGTTCAACGGACGTTCAAGTATCTGTATTATTCTTTTGGGAAGAATTTCTTGGCTTGGGTCGTGTAGGCCGGCGGCGATTTGTCGCCCGACTGATCGCGGCGGCCTGCGCGGTCGCGAAGTCGCGGTCTGTCGGAGAGATTCGAGAATCCTCCGCCAGTCGAGTAACAGCTTCCACGATGCCACGTCGAACGGCAGGATCGAGCTTGGCGATCTGGTCGGCCCAGTCGTCGAGTGCGATTTGTGTCTCGTTATCCATGGGGTCGGTTCTCAGGGTCAGATCAGCCGCCATTGTCTCCGTTTGCGGCCGCCTGAATTTTAGCAGCCGCGGTGAGTACGATCTCCCGGGCCTCGGTCGGGCTAGGCAGTCGCTGATGGTAGTCGATCGTCTGACCTTCCTCCCGTCGGATGCGATCGGCGGCAGCCAGGATTCTCGCGCGCACCTCGTCGGGGGTTGGTGCTTTCAGCCCGAAGTCGAGGTTCGCCAATCCCCCGATGTCGTCGATCGGCCGACTCTCTTTGAGCGGGGGCTTTGCCCAGCGTTTGGGGTATTTCCGTTCAAGAAACCACGCGGCGGCGCGCCAGTCCTTCGCGCCCGCGATCCGGATATGCTGGACCGACGCCACTTCGCCTTCCGCTTCAGCCCGTTGGATGGCGGACAAAAAGAGACAATAAATCCCGCTGTCTGGCTCGCGCCCGCGCGTCAACCAGCGGAGCAGCGTTCGCGGGGAAACGCCGACCGCCTGGGCGGCGACGCGGCGTGAGACTCCCCCCGCCGAGATCAGTTCAACGATCTTGTCGAAGACCGGCTGCGTCAGTTTTTCGGGTGCGCCCCGTTTGGGTTCCATGGTTTCACATCGAGGTCGTGCAGGTGAGTTCAGGCGTCGGTTTTTTGTGGGTTGTTATCTGCCGGTGAGTCTTGCTCATCGCGGTAGCGACGGCCGGGTTCTTGGTCGGGAGTGTGGACCGCCCCGAATGGTCCGGGTTACGGGAAAGTGTTCCTTCAGTCCCCCGCCGACTCGGCGTTCAGAGTTTCCATCCGCTCGATGGCGGCAACCATCTGAGTACGCAGTTCATCGGGCAGCGTTTCGGATTGCAGTTCAATTTGCATGCGAAAAATCAGTTCGCGGCGGGCTTCTTCCACGGGACGACCGGCGACGCGGAATTCCGGCAAGTCGCTTTCGCGGCGGTCGGCTTCGATTTGTTCAAGCCGCGCGATGCGATTGGCGAGGCGATTGTTCATGGTTCAACCTTTCTTCAAGTTCCTGGATTCGGGTTTCGAGTTCGTTCGTTTCCCGGTAGCGGACACCGAGTTCCAAAATCGCTTTGGCGGCCCCGAGCGCGACGGTCGCCGACTCGGCATTGAGCAGCCCAACGAGTTTGTCGACGGCCCGAGTGGAGGCGTCGACCAGTCGGCCGGTCGCGCGTTCGACAATTGCACTCCGCGCGGCGGTCACTTGGCTGCGGAATTCGGGGAGGCGGAGACGACGATAGACGGTGGACTCGGCCACTCCCGCTCGGGCGGCGGCTTCGCGAATCTCCAGCCCGGCGGCCAAGTCCAGAATCAGCCGCTCGTCGGCCCGTCGTCTGCCAGTGGCTTTCATCGTCTGTCACTCCCTTGAAGGGTTGATTCGAGCTGTGAGGTGAGTGAGATGATTCGCGGCTCCCTCGAAGGGAGGGGAACGGCATTCCCACGGTTCGCCAATTGTACGGACGGGTCCGATTCCCCAGCCCCTCCCCCCGGCGGCCAGCGTCGAGACGCCAGCCAGAACAGCACTGTCGCCAGCACCGTCCCCACGATCCCTTCGGGGGTTTTCAAAGATCCGAACGGGTCGCGTAGCGTCATCACGGGGAACGGCCCGATCGCGGAATCCGCCAGTGTCAGCCAGGTTTCAATCCAATGGGAAATCGAAGGGGACGAGGTCATTTCGATCCGTCGCTCCGTCAGTCAAGGATCCCGCCCGCAGTCCCCCGGGCGGGTCGGGGGTTCAGCGGTCGGTCTTCAAGAGCATTGCCGCCAGCGCGGCCCGGGCAGCGGGGTCGAGGTTCAAGAGCGCCGCGGCGAGCGTCGCCAGGGCGGGGTCGATCGGTGCGACGGCGGGCGGCCCGTTTGCGTTTTCGGCGTCGCTGGTGCAAACGCTGGTGCAAACGGGAATTGGCGGCGTCGTAAGTTGTTGCCCGGTATCCCCTTCCAAACTCCCGTCACCACCCTTACACCGTGGATGTCGGGGGTTCGAATCCCTCATCGCCCATTCCTAAAGTCTTTATTGGCAAGGGGGTTACGACAAATCCCTCTTGTAGCAATTGTCCAGGTGGAGACTTCTGTAGCAAAACCTGTAGCAATTTGGTGAGCTGGAAAGTCGACTCGGTCTGCCTGCCTTGGCAAACCGGGTCGTTTTCGTTTCTGGCGGCTGGTCATGAATTACGACGGAAATTCAAATCGCCGATCGCCCCACGGAACCATCAGGAGGTCGGTGGGGCGAACATCAACCATCCCCCGATGGTCACGGTCGCCAGCAGCAGGCCGGCCGCCAGCGCCGACCAGAACCCCAGCCCCAATCGCTCTGCGAACGCCAGGGGGACGAAGAACGGAAGCCCCAGAGGCACGAGTATCAATGTCTCACGGGAAAGCAGAGACAGGTTCTTGAGATCGTGGTCCCGAAACCAGGTCATCAGAAGCTCGGATAGCTCCTGGCCCTGGCCGAACCCGAAAACCACAGCCTTCACCTGGTCATTTCGAAAGAGCGTGCGACTCAACGTGCCATCGGCGGGTGGTTCGACTTCCTTGGCAAGATCGAGAATGTGAGTGTAGCTGGTGGTCATGGTTGGCAATTCTCAATCTGGCGGAGACCGGAAACCTCATCGTTGCGGACTGATTTTCAAGTCACGAGTATTGTATCTTCCCGGTGACGATGGCCGCAGGCCCCGACGATGACCACAGGAAGGAAGCGACGCCGCAGATGCCCGGTACGGAATGGAATGCTTCGCTCGTGATGTGTTGTTCAATTGTCAGGGCGGTTCAGCGATCGATCACAACGATGGAGGAAGACAGGCCATGATTCGTCTCGGTCTCTGCTGTATGTTCCGGGAGCAGCCCATCAAGTTCGTTACGACGACCGCCACCTCCCTCGGCAAGTTGAAGCGATCTGACGCCCTGAAGAAATTGAGCCGTCTCTGCCTGGCGAATGCCGACTCGCTGCTTGCAGCCCTCCAGTTCTGCGCTGAAAACGGAATCGGCTGCTTTCGGGTGAACAGCCAGATTCTGCCAATCAAAACGCATCCGACATGCGGATACGAGATCGATGATCTGCCAGAGGGCGACGAGATCATTCGCCGGTTCAAGAAGTGTGGGGAATTCGTCAAGCAGCAAAAGCTGCGAACTTGCTTCCATCCCGATCAGTTCGTGGTTTTGAATTCACCCCGAACGGACGTGGTTGAGAAATCCGTGCAGGAACTGGAATATCAGGCGGAAGTCGCCGAGTGGATCGGGGCCGACGTCATCAACATCCACGGTGGTGGTGCGTACGGTGACAAACAGAAAGCCCTGGCTGATTTCGCCCGCAGTCTGGACCGGCTTTCATCTCGGGTCCGAAGTCGATTGACCGTTGAGAATGACGACATGACCTACACTCCAGCCGATCTTCTTCCCATCTGCCGATCGACCGGAGTCCCGCTGGTCTACGACGTGCATCATCACCGCTGCAATCCCGATGGCCAGACCGTCGGACAAGCGACCAGGAAGGCGCTGGCAACCTGGGACCGGGAGCCGATGTTTCACATTTCCAGCCCGCTTGACGGCTGGAACGGCCCGAAGCCCGAGCGTCATCACGACTTCATCGACGTGACCGATTTCCCGGAATGCTGGCGGCGGAAGAAACTCACCGTCGAAATCGAAGCCAAGGCGAAAGAGGTGGCAGTGGCGAAGTTGCTGGCCGACCTGAACAGCGGCGGGAAGTCGGGCGATGGTTGGTTCGTTTATCTTCTGCGGTGTGCTGACGGTTCGCTCTACACCGGAATCAGCAATGACGTTCCCCGTCGATTGGAGCAGCACAACGCTGGAACCGCCTCACGTTACACCCGCAGCCGCCTGCCCGTTGTTCTGATCTACCAGGAAACACAGGCCACCCGATCTCTCGCCCTGAAACGAGAACTGGCGATCAAGGCCCTTTCACGGCAGGCAAAAGAGACGCTGATCCGGGCGGTCAAGTGACCACATACACGAGACAGCAGTGGTCAGTTCGGGTTGTCTGATTCTTTCTTGTTCTCGAATCCAACACACTTGACCACCGGCTGCGGCGGGTACTTGCGAAAACGATTGTCCAGAACAGACTTCTGGCACAGCAGGAAGCGTGATCCCTTCCCAGAGACGACTTCCTTCATGTATTGGCAGAATTCACAAAGGCTGGGGAACATTCACCGTCCTCTTGACATCGTCGCACATCGCCACTTGCAGCACCAGGACCATCAATGCCAAGTGTCGCTCATCGGCCCCATGATCTTCCGATTCCAACATCGTAGTGCCGTTTAATTCTCTCTGGCGTCAGCACCTTCGGATAGATCGCCACTTCGTCAATTCGTCCCGTGAGAAAGCTATTGGCTGTTGCGCTGCGGGTGGCGAGTCGCAAAGGGGCGTCGCCACTCCGGGGAACGACCGACCAGCTTCCCTCATTCGAGAAAAGCGTGCCGGATGACGGCGGTCCCTGAACGAAGTCCCCGTTGACGAACAGTTGGACGCCCGTCTTCTTTACGCACGGATCAACGTAATTTTGGAAGCAAGCGACCAGATGAATCCATTCTCTTTCGGCGACAAGATCACCTTCGTAATAGGCACCGGCTCCTTCGCCGCCTTGAGGGTTCCACGCATAGGCCGAGATTCGCCTGGGACGCTGGGGATGGTCGCTCGAATAGAGCCGGAATCCCCATTCCAGCCGTTCTGGTTCCCCTTTGCCGAGCCAATGGATGTATTTCTTGCCGCCTTCGCCCTCAAAGAGCAAGACGTCTGGTCTCATCCAGACTTCCACAGACAGACCTTCTCCGTTTGTTTGAATGCTGAAATCCGGCGAGTGGGGAATCTTGACGTGAGCTTCAGAAGCAAAGGACATCGAACAATTCGGATTTTGTTGAATCGCTCCTTGTTCGCCAAGAGATGGGAGTCCCACACAACTTCCGTGATAATTGTGACCTGATTCGTCAGCCACTCGTTCATCGTGCCTCAGTTCATTCAATCGCCAGTATCCCACCGGACCATCTGCGAGAACGGCTTCAGCGTAGGTATCGGTCGTCGGCATTAGTCGGTCGCCTCGCACGCCCTCAACATCGCTTCCAACGGCTCCGGGTCGGCCAACGGGATCACGTCATCGGCCCGACTGTGCAGGATCAACGTGCCGGGCTTCACACTTCGGACCGAACCGTACTTTCTCCACGCCGGGCAAAGCAGGACGAGTTTGGCTGTGCCGCTGTTGATGTTCATGGCGACAGCCCCGCCACGAGAACTTCCCACAACGACCTGGGGCTGATGCGGATCGAACTCGGCTTGGGCAATCCGAACGGCTTCGAGAAAGTCGTCATCAGGGAGCTTCGGATTGATGACCGTGTTACCGTGGTCCTTGAGATAGGTCGGTTTGACGCCTCCTGGATCGGAAGTCCACCCGTGGAGGAAGAGGATTTTCATTTTCAGAAGCTCCTGACGACGATACGGCGATCCAAGGCATAGGTCGGGCGTGCTTCTTGCTCGGCGTACTTTTCGAGTTCTTCGAGATTCTTGGGATCAATTTTGCTCTCGTTCTTCATCACGAACCAACTCACATCTTCGCTATAAGGCTCACTTGTCAACGAACCTTCGTAGTGAAACCAGTTCGTCAGGTCTGGCGACTTGCCATCCGGCGATCTTGGGAAGAATTCGAGAGGATTGATGTCGCCGTCAGGTACGCAATCAATAGCCTGGAATGCCCGCAGTGACAAACCCGCATTGGCTCGCTTCCGCAGAAGATCATTGAATCGTTCTAGCCCTTTTCCGGCTGGGGTCGTCGCTGACTCGTGGTACAAAATCCCGATTACGAGCTTTGGGTCAGAAAGCGTCATGCCTTGGCGAACATGGAGAAAATGCACTTCGTAGTCACGCTGCACGGTCGAGTCGATGACATGCTCAGACTTGAAATGGATATGGATGCGCCGCAGTTCAAACAGGTTTCCCTGGAACGACACCGATGGATAGGTGTCCGGGCTGGCGGGCTGATCTAGCTCGAAATTACCGTGGCTCGGATGAACGCCGATAAACGTGCCGTGGTAGTCCTTGTCCTTGTACTCAATGCGAAGCACGTCATCCGGTTTCGCCAGCGGCATCGCATCCTTGGTGACGAGCTTGATTGGCGATTGACGGGTTCCGATCACAGGCATCGGCGTTTCTCCACTCGTTGTGACTGAATTCGAGATGTCCTCTGGTGAATTCGACGACGAAGTCTACTTCCAGGGATTCGCCGTCTCAACCTGGAATCGTTTCCATTGTCTACCCATCTGTTTCTTCCGCAATCTTCCGAATGACCCGGCAGGGATTCCCAGCGGCGAACACGCCTTCGGGAACGTCCCTGGTCACGACGCTCCCCGCCCCGATGACGGTCCTCGATCCGATCGTGACTCCAGGGCAGTTGATCGCTCCACAGCCCCCCCAGACATCCGATACGATCTCAATCGGTTTGGCCAATTCCTGCCTTCGGCGCAGTTCAGCGTTCATCGGGTGAGTGGCGGTGTAGATTAAACCGCTGGACCGAACAGGGTGAAGTTGCCGATTTTCACCTGGCAGACGTCAAGAACGACGCAGTTGAAATTGAAGAAGCCCCGCTCCCCCAGCAGGATGTTCGAACCGTAGTCGCAGAAGAACGGTGGTTGCATCCAGACGGGCGAACCGCACCCCCTTCCGTTCAAAGAGTTCGGCCCCCTCGGGTAGCGGTTTCGTAGCGGTTTTGCGGTTGACGGTTCCCATTTTGAACTAGATCTAAGTTTGGGGAGTCGAATGAACGAATGGCCGATAGACGAGGCGTCAATTCGACAACTTCGTGCCTACGCTAATAGCGGTCGGTTGCTTGTTGGGATAACCCGCCTTTGGATCCCAGTGTTCAACGAACAAGCGACCATCGGCAAGGTTCCACCGCTCGATTTTTCCGTCGTCGAAATCGACAAGAAGTTCCTTTGGCTGTCCCTTGAGTTTCGCGACGCGTTTTTCATCCACAAATCGAACTCCACCTTTCCCGTCGACGATGTAGGTTCGAGTCACCCCTCCCGGAAATGCCACGTGCCAGGTTCCAACCAACCGGGCCGTCGCAATCCGTAACGATGTTGGGGGCACCTCGGCGTAGACCGGCGCACCTTCCGATTTCAATCGCTGCAATTCATCACGAACGGCGACTGCGACATCAAGGCGGCCTGCTTTTGTCTCGGCGTCCAGTACCGTTTCGAGTTCTTTCAAATGTGCGCCGAAATGAAGTTCGGCCGCCTCGCTGTACTTTTCCTGCGACTTCTCCAAGGCGGCCAAGTATTTCGCTTTGGACTTCTCCGCAGCCGCAGACACTTGAAAAACAGCGAACGCACGTAGACTTCCCAAAGCGAGCAATGCAGCCAGCGCGGGGAGAATCGCATTTCTGAGAGCTCTCGATCTAATCATTGGCGATCTTTGATTTGCTGTGACTTTTGGCGTGAATTGGGGTCAGTTGAAGTCCGAAGTACTCCACCAGCTTGTCGAGCTGGTCCCCCCGCATGTGACGCTCCCCTCGGGCGAACTTCATCAGCGACTGGCGTTTGACTCCCGACTCCCGTTCGAGGGCCAGGAAGGTCTTTCCGCTGTCGGCGATCGCCTTCCTCAGGGTATCGGTCATCGTCAATCGCGCGGCCATTGTGGAACAGATGTTACACTCGGGGGCGGCGGTCGTCAATCTGTTCGTTGTGCGGTCCCCCCGTCGAGGGGGGCACCGCTTCTGGTCCTTTCTGGGAGATGTGACACAGCTTTGTCACCAGGAAGACGCTCCGTCTGTCACCTTGCCCGTGTGACACAGCTTTGTCACACGGGCGGTCCCCGGTCCATCGGAAGCACCTGGTATATCGAAGAGCCGCGGCGGAGTCCGCCCCGGTGGACGACTCGAAGCAACCGCCGTTTTTCGAGTCGGGCAACCGCCCGCAGTGTCGTTCGGCTCGAGATTCCCGCCCGGCGGGCCAAGTCGGCAATCGAGGTTCTTGCGGTCCCCTCGGGCTTCGTGTCGCGGTACAGCAGCAACCAGACCGCAATCTCATTCCGCCCCAGCGTCGCCAGGGTGAAGTCGAGAAACGCGTTCAGAATGGCGAACCGACCGCTTTTCGCCTTCGGTCGATCCCGTCCCCCCTTCGAAGGATTCTTCGAGTGCCGAGCCAGGGGGGGACTCTCTGGCAGCGGTTCCATCGGCGGCAGCACTTCGCAACCTGCCAGCAATGGGGCGGTGATTCCGGTTGTCATTCCACGGTTCCCCCGTCGTCGCATTCCTCGGCGGGCATCGTTGTATCCCAGGCAGTTCGAAGCGTGACTGGCACTTCGTTGTTTCCGACAGGTCGGGCACCCGCTGCCAGCGGTGTGAAGCGTTGCAGTCGGCGGTCGAACCGCAGTTCGAGGTCGCGGGCCTCGGAGTGTCGGGCCTTCAAATGGCGCAGCGTCACCAGATCGTCGGCTTTCGGGTCGGGCACCAGAATGAACGCGTCCTCGGCCCCGAAT
>CAMATH010000181.1 GCA_945860955.1 Planctomicrobium piriforme | reverse complement strand
TGATACCGCTTCCTCACGGGCGCGGCTCTCCGAAATTGTGTCGTTTTCGGCCGTGCGAGGTATCTTAACTCGAACGATGCTTCGACGTCATCAGCGTCTGCAACCTGATCGCCACATCGCGATTCGCCAGGGTCTCGCACCATTCGATGAGCGGATAGGAGTCGGTACCGGGATGGACGACAAACGTATGATCCAGTTTTTCGTTCGAAACCGCACTTCGATGACGGCGAGCGGAATGGGACGCGGGATGAACTTGGCCAACCTTGCAATTTGAACGTGCCGCGTTCAGATTGCAAGGTTGAGAACTTCCCTCTTCAAACCAACTCGGGAATCGGCTGTCCTTCATTCAACACCGGAAGCGGCCGTCGCGCCTGATCGTAGAACACGTGGTGATGATCGATCCCCAGCACGTGGTACATCGTCGACAGCACGCACCCGGGCGAATACCCTTTGCTGGTGGGATACTCCGCCTTCGTGTCGGTCGTGCCGATCGCCTGCCCCATCTTGAGGCCGCCGCCGGCGTACAAAACCGACATCGCGCCGGGCCAATGGTCGCGACCGGCACCGCCGTTGATGCGGGGGGTCCGTCCGAATTCCCCCATGCACATCACCAGCACATCCTCCTGCATGCCGCGCTGGCACAGATCCTCCACCAGGGCCGCCACCGCCCGGTCAAACTTCGGCAACAGGTTGTTCTTGAGCTGGTTGAAGTTGTCGCCGTGCGTGTCCCACCCGCCCCCCGCCTGGACGGTGATGTAACTCACCCCCGCCTCCACCAGCCGGCGGGCGAGAATGCAGCTTTGCCCCAGGTCGTTGCGGCCATACTGCTCACGCAGTTTGGGGTCTTCCTTGTTCACGTCGAACGCCCGCTGCGCCTTTTCGTTCGTCACCATTTCGAACGCGTCGCGATAGAACGAATCGAGGCCGGCGATGTCCCCTTTGGCGTCGACGTCCCGCCGTAATGAGTCGACCTGGGCGATCAGATTCCTGCGCCCTTCCAGTCGACTCCGATCGATTCGGCCGGGGAGTTTCAGATTGCGGACCTGAAAGTTCGGATCATCGGGGTTGCTGTCGGGAGCGAACGGGTTGTGGGCCGCCCCCAGATAGGCCGCCTTGCCCAGTCCGATCCGCGAGGGCAGATTGACGTAGGCTGGCATCCCCTGCTCGTTCGGACCATTCAACGCAGACACCACCGCCCCCGACGCGGGATAGATGTTGTCGTTGACTTCAATGGTCGGCTGCCAGCCGGTCAGCATCCACTGCGATCCCATTCCATGCCCGGCGTTCGTGTGAAACGCCGACCGCACGACCGCCAGCTTGTCGAACATTTTCGCCTGCATCGGCAGATGTTCGCTGATCTCAACCCCGGGAACGTTGGTCGGAATCGGTTGGAATTCGCCTCGATATTCCGCCGGCGAAGCGGGCTTGAGGTCGTACATGTCGATATGGCTCGGACCACCCGCCTGCCAGATCAGGATCACCGACTTTTTCTTCGCGGGCGCGCCGGCGACCGCCTGCTGGCGGAGCAGTTGGGGCAGACTGAGTCCTCCAATCGCCAGGCTCCCCACGCGCAGAAAATCACGCCGCGACACGCCGTCGCAGGTTCTGGTCGAACCGAGTGTGAGGTCGAACATCCGATCGTCCTTCGCTAATGGTTGAACAAAAACTCCCGCGAATTCAGCAGACTCCACAAGACGTCTTCCACCCCTTGCCGGGGGTCTTTCGCCTGTTCGATGTGGGCCTGCATCGCGTCCTGTTCTTTGGGCGTGGGATATCGCGACAATGTCGCGAGGTACAGTTCTTCGACAACTTCGGCGCGAGGGCGTTTCGCTTCCATCAACTGCTGAATCCGCCCACCGCCAGCGGCGAGCTTGTTCTCCAGTTCGTCCGAATTCGCCAGCAGCAACACCTGCGACAGCGTGGCGCTGGTCGACCGCTCGCATTCGCACGCGGTCGCCCGTCTGGGGCGGTCAAACGCGTCGAGGAAGTATGAGCCAAACCCCTCGTGCGGCAGATCGACCGCCCGACTGTCGGGACTCATGTTGCCAAAATTCGACTTCACACCGGCCGCCTGATCGACCGCATCCAGCAGAACCTCGGCGGGAAATCGTCGGGCGTAGTACCGCGCGAAATTTTGGCGGTCGCTGGCGTTCCGTTCGTTCGGTTCGGACGACGTCTGGTACGTGCGACTTGTGACGATCAGCCGAATGAGGTGTTTGACGTCGAACTTGTACTGGATGAATTCGTTGGAGAGTGCCGCGAGCAATTCGGGATTCGACGGCGGATTGGTCTCGCGCAGATCATCGATCTCCTGAACAATCCCGCGCGCGAAGAAGTGCCCCCACATCCGGTTAACCAATGCCTTCGCGAAGAACGGATTGTCCGGCTTGGCCATCCAGTCGACGAGCGCTTGCCGGGGATCCTCTTCCGGACCGAACTTCGCGACGGCCCCGTCCAGAAACTTCGGTTCGATTGGCTGTTGCGTGATCGGATGCAGTTCCCCCACCGTTCGCGTCGGCGAAGTGTAATACGGCGGGGGTTCGCCGAACGATTTGCGACCCAGTCGCGTGTAGAATCCCGCGAGACCAAAATAGTCGTCCTGGCCCCACTTCTCGTACGGGTGGTGGTGGCAGCGGGCACATTGCAACCGCTGGCCCAGAAAGACTTGTGCTGTGTCGGCCGTTGTCTGATGGAGCTGGTCGTCGCGCGATTGCCAAAACCAGTTGATCGCCGGCGCGTCGGGCCATTCGCCCGAGGCGGCCACAATCCCCCGCACGAACTCATCATACGGCCGGTTGGCCGCGATCATATCTTTGATCCAGTTATGAAACGCGTACGCCACCCGGTCGGAGCCGGCGAGGTTCGAATTCCGCAGGATCGAGCCCCACTTCATCGCGAAAAATGCCGGGTAGTCGGGCGAACTTAGCAGTCGCTCGACCAGTTGCGCCCGTTTGTCGGCCGAGTGGTCGTTCAGGAAGCGCTTCGCCTCTTCGACGGTCGGCAGGCGGCCGCACAGGTCGATGGAAACGCGTCTCAGATAGGTGGCGTCGTCACACGTCGGGGAGGGAATCAGCCCCAGTTTCTTCCACTTCGCCGCCGCCAGCTCATCAATGAAGTTGACCGGCGCAAAATCGGGAATCGACGACAGGGGGGCACCCTGGGGTCGCAGAATCCGACTGACGGAGACATTCCCCATGTAGCGGGCCATGATCGCTGCCTCACCCGTCTGTTCGAGCGTGGTCACCAACCCGTCGTCACTGACGGCGGCCACCACGTCCAGATTGCTCGAATACTGCGCGTCGTGGGTGACATCGCGTTCACTCCCATCGCTGTACTCGGCGAGGACTGTCAACTGCTGGCGCGAATTCGCTGGCAGGATGCGCTCATCGGGAACCAAGCGGATCCGGGTCACGCGGGGGACGTCCGGTGCCGACGGTTGCGCTCCCGATTGAATCCAGGCAAGAACCAAACGATATGGCTCGCTTCCCACCTCGATCCGGCGTCCTCCCCCATGGGGAACGACTCCCGCCCCCTTGGTCAGCAGCAGGCTTCGTTCCGGGGCGGTAGAGGACAATCTTCGGCCCCGGGCTTCCTTGACGATCGCGTTGTGGTCAAAGTCCGCATCAAACCCGAACAGCGACAGTTTGAACCCGTTCTGACCGCTCGCTTTGCCATGACAGCCACCGGCGTTGCAGCCAAATCGACTGAGCAGCGGTAGAACCTCGGTTGTGAAATCGACGGAACGAATCTGGTCGAGATGGGAAACCTGGACCGCGACCGGAATAGCCTGTTCCTTCCAGCGGACTTGAACGGTGGTCTGGCCATTACCAACCGGGACGAGAAAGCCCTTCGAGTCGACACTCACTACAGCCGGGTCGGCCGACTGATAGCTCGCGTCACGGGTGACATCGGCCCCCTCGAATTCCGCCAATAACTGACGGCGCGCGAACGCATCCCGAAAATCGACCGTACGGGGAGACACTGTCAACTCCGCCGCCAGAAGCCCGGTGGCCGATGACGCAAGAATCGCCGTGTAAGCCCCAACAACGACGACCACCCACCGCCAACATGGCCGGCAACTCCATCCTTTGGGGCGATCGACGACAGGCATGCAATTCTCCAGAGTTGTCCAACCGGCACAATCGGGCAGTTCGGACAACTCGCATAGTCAACCACGGCAACGCCGCGAATCCGCTTCGCCGACCGGTCATTCCCTGCGCGGCACACAGTTCAGTCGGCACTGATGTGATTCTAAGTTGTCGAAAACGGCGAAGCAAACGAGAAATACGATTCCCGGAACGGTTGGTAAGCGTGACCCGTACGTTGACTTCACCGTCGTGGGAGCAAGCGTTTCCGATACGGCGTTGCAATCTGTCTCCACTTGTCTCTGCCGAAGATGTCCAGACCGCGGCGTCGTAGGAACGCCGTCCGCCACATGTCACGTCGACGCGTTCAGTCAAACTTCGGCGTAGTGACCAGCGAGAAGCCGATCACTTCCTCACCGGTCACGGTGCTGAGGTCGTGATGCATGCTCAAGACTTTCACCCCCGTGACTTCATGAATCATTGACTCCAGCATGGGACGGGCCAGTTCCAGCAGTTGCCTGCGGACTTCCTTGATCAAATCGCGACCGTTCGGCGCGAGGGCCGACTGCCCCAGTTGCCGTTCCGCGACCGTCAAGGCGTCTTGGATGCGAACCAGCAGCAGGTCTTTGATGAAGTGGGCACGAACCCGCTGGGATTTCCAACCCAGGTACTCGTCCTGAAACCGCTGGATCCCGTCACAAATGGCCGCCTCGCTTTCGACCACCGTCAGCGTTTTGGAGCTACGCTCGTTGCGTAACCGCCGCGCGGCACTGATCGACAGCCGGGAAACGCCAGGGGGCGACGCCTCATCTGGCGGCATCGCGGTGGGTCGATCGGGTTCCGTCACCCGCACGCTGGCGATCACTTCTTCGAGTTCATTGAGCGCGACTGGCTTGAAGACAACGACGTCGAAGCCCGCTTTCAGGGCCATTGTCTTGTGACCCTGGTCGGTATGTCCCGTGATCGCCGCGATTCGGGTCCCTTTGAATTCCGGGTTCTGGCGAAACCGCTGGACGAGGACACACCCATCGATTTCCGGCATCGCCAGATCAATCAGCATCAGATGGGGGCGAAACGCGTTCGCGACGTTGATCGCCTGTAACCCGCCATACGTGACGTGGACCCGATGGCCGAGCGCTTCGACGACGAGTCCCAGAGCGTCGGCACCATCGCGATTGTCGTCGACGATCAAGACTCGAATGGGGGGCGTTGATTCGGGCATGGGAGGGTTCTCTTTCGAAGGGCCACGGTCCTGGCGAGGCCGGATTGGAATCGCGTCGTCAACCGGTTCAGGGAGTTGATGCGGGAACAGTCGTCAGAAGTAGCAGCACATCGCGAAACTTCACCGGCTTGACGAGATGATGGTCAAAGCCGGCGAGTCGTGAGCGTTCTTTGTCCGAAGCCTGTCCATATCCGGTCATCGCCACCAGCACGATTCGACCGAAGCGTGGATTCTCGCGAATCCGTTTCGCGACCTCATAGCCGTCGATGCCGGGGAGTCCCAGATCGAGCAACACGATGTCCGGTAGAAATTTGTCAACGGCGACCAGCGCCGTGGGGCCATCCAGTGCGGTGCGCACAACGTGTCCCGCGCCCCGCAACAGCAATTCCAGCGATGTCGTCGCGTCGACATTGTCGTCAACCACCAGCACTTTGATCGGAGTGGAGACGGGCTTGGAGACCTGCTGGGAGGTGCTGGTGGGAATTGGATCGGAAATCGGCATCGCAGGGAGGTGAACAATAAACTCGCTTCCCTGCCCCACCGTACTCTGGACTTCAACCCTCCCGCCATGCATTTCCACGAGTTTTTGCACCAGGCACAAACCGATTCCCAGCCCTCCCTGAGAGCGATCCAGAGATCGCTCCGATTGGGTGAACAGGTCAAAGATATGCGGCAGCAGTTCGGGGGCGATTCCCACTCCGGTATCCGCTACCCGCAACACCGCCTCGTCCCCGACGTGCCGGACGGAGAGGGTGATCCGGCCGCCGTCCGCGGTGTACTTGGCCGCGTTGTTGAGCAGATTCACCACCACTTGTTCCAGTCGCGCGACGTCGACAAACAACCAGATTGGTTCCGCCGAGAACTCCACAACCACTTCATGCCGGCGCTGATCCAACAAGGGTCGAGCCGACTCCAGCGCCCGATCCAAAATGCCATTCAGCGCGACCCGCTCCTGCTGCAGGTGAATCCTGCCCGTCGTGATTCGAGAAACCTCCAGCAGATCGTCGATCAGACGTGTCAGTTGTTCGACCTGGCGTTCAATGATCTCGCCCGCTTGTTTTTGCAGCGGACTCGCGTTCTTTTGCAAACCGAGCAGTTGCACCGCGTTAGTGATCGGGGCGAGCGGATTGCGCAATTCATGCCCCAGCATCGCCAGAAACTCATCTTTGCGACGGTCGAGTTCGGCGAGCGCGGCCGCCTGTTCCTGCAGCCTTTTTTCCAACCGGCTCCGTTCCGTGATGTCGCGAATGTTGAATTGGATGACGCTGTGCGTGTCTTCGCGATAGGAGTTGGCGACGATTTCGACCTCCACGCTCAGTCCGTGACTGGTCTCCAGCGGAAGGTGTTCATACCGGATGTAGCCCGTCTCCTGAACTTTGCGGACGGCCGCTTCATTCCCCGCTTTGTCGCTGAACAAGCCAATCTCCCACAGTTCCTTGCCCAGAAAGTGGGCGTGCGGGTAGCCGAGTAATTCGTCCATGAACGGGTTCGCGTCGGCGATTCGGCCGTTCTGGCTGTCGAGAATGAGAATTCCGTCTTTGGCGGTCTCAAACAATCGACGGTACCGTGTCTCGGAGTCGAGCAGCGCCGACTCGGACGAAAGCAGTTGTTCGTAGAGTTTCTGCTGCCGCAGGTCGGTGACCAGCAGACAGATGTTTTGCTGCGTCAGGGGGCTGAGGGCCAGAGCCGCGGGAAAAATGACGCCATCGGCGCGGCAGAGGCGGATTTCCAATCGCAAGATCGGTCCGGTCGCGTTTCGAAGCAACTCAGTCCACAACTGCCGATCCTCCGTCGCGACAAAGCCATCCAGTGGGCCACCCAGAGACTCTGTCACCGAGATCCGCAACAGTTCCGCGAGGCAGGGATTGCAGTACAACACCATCCCTTGGGGATTCAGGACGGCGATCCCCTGCTGCATCGCTTCAACCATCAACCGGTACGGGCGGTCGGCCCCTTCGAGCGTGTAGACCCGCTGACTCGCCGACGAACTGACGACGACCGCGTCAACAATCCCGCTGCGAATCGCCTCGACGACTGCTTCAGCTTCTTCCAACCGCAAGCGCAGTCTCGCGTTTTCCGCCACCAGGTCGGATTCTGTGCTGGGAGAGGTTGTCAACGGTGCGTTTCCCGGGATGGAGAGGGAGTCAGATTTCAATGTTCAGGCACCGCAGAATCATGCGGTCATCGGTCAGGTCTCCCACAAACAATCGCATGGGGGTGGGGTGTCGCTTGATCAGCGTGGGGACGACGATGACCTGTGCCCGCATCGCTTCTTCCGGTTTCAAGTACAGATCGATGATCGTCAATTCAAAACGCCCCGCGAGATAACGGTCGCAAATCGTCCGGATGCGCTCAACGGCGAGAGTCGATCGCGGTGTCAGGCCGGCGATGTAAAGCTGTAGAACGTAACAAACCGTCGGTGGTTCGCTCAGAAGCTGGTCGAATGCGCTGGTTGAGCTTGGCATGTGAGGATCGGGTGTGTGATTCGTCATGAATTCACCGCGTCACTTTGTCGAGGGGCGCAGTTGCAGGCCAACCAGCGTCCGTTCGGTGTTTGACAAATCGCCGACGATCTTGCGGATCGGTTCAGGCAACTTCCGAACCAGAGTCGGTATCGCCACGATCTGGTCGTCCTGCGCCAGCCTGGGATTCTCGACGAGGTCGATCACCTCGATCTCAAATTCACCTGCCAGGTGGTCCTCGCAGATCCGCTTGAGATTGGCGTAGGCGGCGATCGATTTGGGCGTTTGACCCGCGACGTAAAGTCGAAGTCGCCACGGTTTCGTTTCACCCGTTGAAGTCCCATTTCCGTTGATTTGCGACGGAGTGATCATTTGCGGCGTTGCTCACGATTGCCGGGGCGTCCGCTGGAATCCGCATGACGACTGCGGGCCATATCGTGGCGTCCCCGCTCCAGATTGGCCAGGTATTCCTGTTCGCCGGCGATGTCTCGCTCCATCTCTTCCCGGTCCGTTTGGAACTGCAATTGCAAGACGGCGATCTGCGCCTCCAGGGCCTGTTGCCGGCGGGTCAATTCCCGTCGTTTGCGCTCGATCTCTTCATTGCGCAATGTCGCGGTCGCCCCTTCCTTTCCCTCCTGAGCCAGCCTCGCCGACCCGGTCAGCACACCCTCCGGCCCCAGGTACACTTCGGTGAGTTGAACGCCCCGATCGGTCAGCAGGAATTCGCGAATCTGGTTGCTATGCGCCATGCCGCGAGATTTCAGAATGATCAAACCTCGATTTCGCTCACCATTCAGTTCAATGTCGCGCAGCAGCAGCCACGTGTCGATCATTGACGAAATCTCCATTTCCGTATCTTCGAGAGAATCACCCGGATGATTCAGATTCGTGAGCAACGTCGTGGTCTGGCGCGCTTTCAAATAGTCGACCAGTCGCGTCATCATGGACCGTGCCTCAGGAGCGGTTCCGGCCGCGACGAAATTGCTGATGGGATCCACCACGACCAGGTGCGGCTGAAACGCCTCGACCTGTTTGTGGATGATCGCGAGGTGCATCTCGAGCCCGTTCATGGCGGGGCGTCCGATATGAAATCGCAGTAGTTGCTTGTCGACCCACGGTTCCAGGTCGAGCCCGATCGAGCGCATGTTGCGGAAGATTTGGGAAGCGGATTCTTCAAAGGAAATGTACAGGCAGCGTTCCCCACGTCGACAACAGGCGTCGGCGGCGTGGCAGGCGAGGCTGGTCTTGCCGACCCCCGCGGTTCCCGAGAGCAGAATACTGCTTCCGCGGTACACCCCCGCCCCCCCCAGCATCGCGTCCAGTGCGGAGATTCCTGTGGAGACACGCTCGGTCGACGCTTCGTGGTGCAACGGCAGCGACGTGATGGGAAGGACCGAAATTCCCCCCTCGTCAATCAGGAATGGAAATTCGTTGGTGCTGTGTGCCGAGCCTCGATATTTCACGACCCTCAAGCGGCGTGTGGAAATCTGCCCCTCGACGCGGTGATCCAGCAATAACACGCAATCCGAAACGTACTCCTCAAGACCGTGCCGCGTCAAAGGTCCACTGCCGCGCTCTGCGGTAATGATGGCGGTCATTCCCTTCTGCTTCAGCCAGCGAAACAGTCGACGGAACTCGGCACGCAGAATTGCGACGTTCGACAGGCCACAGAACAGAGTTTCGAGTGTGTCGAGAACGATCCGCCGGGCACCAATCGACTCGATCGCATGCCCCAAACGAATGAAGAGCCCCTCCAGGTCGTATTCCCCCGTTTCCTCCACTTCGCTCCGTTCGAGGTGGACATAATCGACGGCCAGAAGTCGCCGTTCGATCAGATCCTCCAATTCGAATCCCAATGAGCGGACATTTTGCGCGAGTTCCTCGGCGGTTTCTTCGAACGCGATGAAGACGCCCGGTTCACCGAATTGAGTGGCACCACGTACCAGAAATTCCAGCCCGAGCAGCGTCTTGCCACAGCCTGCGCCTCCCGACACCAGAGTGGGACGTCCCCGGGGAAGTCCGCCCCCGGTGATCTCGTCGAGACCCTGGATGCCCGTGGCGCACTTCGGCAGCGCGACGGGCCGGGTGGGGAGCCTGGTTGCGGACGTGGTCAATGAGAAACTCAATTTGATCGAGTGGGAAAACCGTCTCGTCAATTGAGACGAGTGCGGTGAGGCCGTAGTTTTTCGAGGAGACTTGCGGCAAACGCGGCTCGGAAAACAAAATAAGCCGACGCGGCCGCGCGACTCTAAGGAAAGGTCCTTAAGCATGCGGCCGCGTCGGCTTATCACGTGACAAACCACCCGGCGAGAGTGAATGGTTCTTCTGGAAATCTTCCGACGACGCTGCTTGATGTTAACTCTCCGACTTGGGAAAGTCAATAAGATGTCGTGTTTTAACTTGCTTTTTTCGAATCTCTTGTTAGAATAAATGTCGTGACGTGGAGGAAACTTCAGTGAGATTCGCTCACAGAGGTCGATCTGCGGCGTCTTTTCGGATGACTGAATCGCGAGCAACTCCGTGTGTCCCGCCGGGACCGGGAGGGGCTTGGCAGGAAGTAAGCCGACGCGTGGGAGCCCCAGTGGCTTCTGCGCGTCGGCTTTTTTCGTTTTCCACGTTCCACTTTTGGAGATGACTGACTATGCGTTTATCCGTAAGTTTGACGCTGCTGACTTTGGCGGTCCTGTCTGGCTGTAACCAGGGAACACCCGGTGGACCGGGCACGACCGACAAGGACGGAAAAAAGCCGGCCTATGGTCAGGCCAACGACACGTTCAATCTCAGTGTCCCCCTGATGGCGTCGGCTCTCCAGCAGGGAGAACGGACGGATGCGACGATTGGCATCAAGCGAGCCGAGAACTTCGACGAAGATGTCACCCTGAAGTTCACCGACGTCCCCAAAGGAGTGACGATCGAGCCGGCCAACCCCAAAATCCAGCACGGCGATGCCGACGCCAAAATCACGTTCCAGGTCAGCGACGACTCGCCCTTGGGTGAGTTCAAAATCAAGGTGGCCGGTCACCCCACCAAGGGTTCCGACGCGCAGGTCGAGTTCAAGCTGACCATCGCGGCAAAAGATACGTTCACCCTGAACGTTCCCCGGCTGTCCCCACTCAAGCAGGGGGAAACTCAGACCGTTTCGATCAAAGTGACCCGCGACAAGAAGTTTGATCAGGAGATTGCCTTGAATTTTGGCGAACTGCCGACGGGAGTCACGATGGAACCGAACGCCGCGGTGCTGAAACGGGGAGACACGATGACCGACGTTCGGCTGACCGCGACCGACGACGCCGCCTTGGGGAACTTCGACATCAAAGTGACGGGTCATCCCACTGCGGGGGCCGACGCGTCGAACGAGTTCAAGATCAACGTCGTCCAGAAGTAACGTCTCGTGGTTCGACAATTCGAACGACATCTTCTCACAACTGCCAAAAGAAAGAGGCGCTCACATGCTGTGGACAATTTTCGTGGTGTTGCTGTTGCTCTGGCTGCTGGGTGTGGTCACTTCGTACACACTTGGCGGATTCATCCACCTGCTTCTGGTCATCGCCGTCGCGGCGGTGCTGATTCGGCTGATTCAAGGGCGACCGGTCACGTAATTTTGCGTTTGGCCACTTGCCCCTGTCTCATCAACCTCCGACACGAGATCCTCAATATGTCGTCATCGACGCACGCTCCGGTTCAATCCGCACCCAAGATTTACAATGACAAAGGCGCGGGAACCACCTCGGGAGGAAACCGCCTCCAGGTGCTGATTGACGGCCTCAACCACGATTTGGCCGGGGAATATCAGGCCGTCCTGATGTACACGCAATACTCGGCGGTGCTGACCGGGCCGTACCGCCGGGAGTTGCGGGCGCTGTTCCAGACGGAGATTCCGGATGAGCTGGGACACGCCCAGTTTCTGGCCGACAAGATAGCCTCTCTAGGTGGCGAACCGACAACCGTCCCCCGCGCCGTGCCTCACGCCGAACTCGCTCGCGAGATGTTGGAACAGGCGCTGACTGCGGAGAAGCAGGCGATCGCCGACTACACCCTGCGGATCGCCCAGGCGGAAGCCTTTGGGGATATTGGCCTGAAGGTCAATCTGGAGACGCAGGTGTCGGATGAGTCCCGGCATAAAGAAGAGATCGAGCGAATTCTTTCCGGCTGGATCGACTGATTCGAGTTTGAGAACTGGTGGTCCGACCGCGATTTCCGCGTCGGTACCCGACAAGTCCCATTGCTTCAGGAGTAGAAACATGTCTGTTGATCATGCGTTGGATTCAAAACAAGCCCCGATCAGTGGCAGCCGGCTCGCAGGGGAGCGACTGAGTGAGCAGGCGTGTGCGGTGTCGAGAGACATCCAGGGCATGGGGGGGGTCGTAAAGGATCTCGCCCAGGAAGCGCTGGTGGAATGCGAGGAGGGGGCGGCGACGGCGTATCGGGAGGGGCGCGACAAGGTGCGCGACGCGACCCGCACGCTCGAACGCTTCATCGAAGAGCAACCCCTGACCAGCGTGCTGATCGCCGCCGGTGTGGGGATGTTTCTCGGCCGCTTTTGGACCCGGCCGTAGTCGTTTTGGTGTTGAGCATAACTCCCTCCCGAGGACCGCGCCTTGAATGAGAACCATTCCGCTCCCAACGGGGGTGATCGTTGCGACTCGGGGGAAGTTCCTCCCGGTGCCACCGCGACGGAACCCCCGGAGTCGGTAGATCCAGTCGGGGATTCGGCTAAGCCGGCGACGGGGGAATGGGACCGGCTGCTGAAATTGTGCGGCGAATTGTATGGACACTGCCTGCATTACCTGTCAGTCCAAACCGATACCGCGAAGCTCGGGGTGCGTTCCCTGTGCCTGGCGGTGGCAGGCGCGGTATTGACCTACGTGTCGTTCGCCAGCCTGTCAGTCATGGCGTTGTGGTTTCTGATCAGTGGGACGGCGGAGGGGTTGGGGGGGTTGTTTGGGGATCGCCCTTGGGCGGGCAAGCTGGGGGCGGGACTGTTGTTTCTGGGGGGATTGCGGATTGCGATCGCCGTCGTTATGGCCCGCTGGACTCGGTCGTCGCGAGAGGCAATGGTGTCCAAATACGAACAAAAGCAGGAGCGCAAATGACGCGAGTTGACCGGGAATTTGCCTTGGTGGAATTCTCGTAACTGCTCAATAACCCCTCGGAAACTGGTATTTACTCAAAGTCGGTTTTTCGGGGAATGTATGGCGCATGAGCCAGTCAGACCCCCAGCCAATCCAACCGATCGTCATCGCGGGAATCGAGATCCCGGCGGCGGAGCAGACGCCA
>CAMATH010000180.1 GCA_945860955.1 Planctomicrobium piriforme | reverse complement strand
ATCTCCAGCGAACTCGACCGCAAGGGGGGGCCAGACCTGCCGAACGCCTGGATTTCGGGCTTCTACGGCTCAGGCAAATCGAGTTTCACCAAACTGCTGGGAATGGCGCTCGACGGGGCCGAGCTGCCCGACGGCCGTTCGATGGCCGAAGCGCTGTTGCAGCGCGATACGTCGCCGCGCCACGATGAGTTTCGCCAGGCCTGGCAGACGCTCCGCCAGAAGATCGATCCGCTGGCGGTAGTCTTCGACATCGGCGGGGCGGCCCGGGATAACGAGCAGGTCCACACCGCAGTCGTTCGCCACGTGCAGCAGCGGCTGGGTTACTGTCGCGTCGACCCGACCGTCGCCGACGTCGAACTGAGGCTCGAACGCGACGGCGAATGGCTGCGGTTTCTGGAACTGGCGGAACAGACGCTGGGTGAACCGTGGGCCAATGTGAATTCCCGCCAGTTCGCCGAAGACGATTTCTCGCGCGTCATGGCGGTCATGTATCCCGAGCGCTATACCGACCCGATGATGTGGTACAGCAGCCGGGCTGGTCGGCAATGGTCGTTGGCGCCGCACGAGGCGGTCGTCGCAATCAGAGACATGCTGCGGTTCCGCAAACCGAAGGGAACGCTGTTTCTGGTGATCGACGAAGTCTCGCAGTACATCGTCGCCAGCAAAGACCGGGTCGATCGATTGCGGGCGTTTGCTTCTGAACTGGGGTCGGAACTCAAGGGAAAGGCGTGGCTGCTGGCGATCGGGCAGCAGAAGATCGATCAGGAAGCGGGGGACTCGTTTCTCATCTGGGCCAAAGACCGCTTCCCCGAAAAGTTGCGCGTCCACCTGGCCCCCTCGAACATCCGCGACGTCGTTCACAAACGGCTGTTGCAGAAAAACCGGCAGGGGGAAGAACTGCTGCGGACGCTGTTCGAGAAGCACCGTCCCGATCTCAAGCTGTACGCCTACCGTTGCGAAGAGATCACGGCGGAAGAGTTCGTCGATTTCTATCCCATGCTTCCCGCGCAAATCGACCTGCTGCTGCAGATCACATCGGCCCTGCGGCTGCGGTCGGCACGCGCCCAGGGAGACGACCAGGCGATCCGCGGTCTGCTGCAACTCCTGGGGGAACTGTTTCGCGAACAGAAGCTGGCGGAACAGAATGTCGGGGCGCTGGTCACACTCGACCAGATCTACGAAGTGCAGCACACAGCGCTCGATTCCGATGTGCAGGCGAGCATGGCCCGGCTGCTCAATCAATGCAGCGACGATCCCACGGGCCGGCTGGTGCGCGTCGCCAAGGCGGTCGCGCTTCTCGAATTGATTCAAGAGACCGAACCGACGACGGCGAAACTTGTCGCCCAAAGCCTCTACGACCAGGTCGACGCCGGCAATCAGGTCGACGCGGTGACGGAAACACTCGAAGAACTCCGTCGTCGCAATCTGCTTGGTTACTCAGAAAAGCAGGGATACAAGATCCAGTCGTCGGCCGGCGAGGAATGGGAACGCGACCGGAAAGATATCCCCGTTGGCAATGAGATCGTCAGCGGAATCGTCCGTGATGCGCTCGAACATTTGCTTGCTGAGCCAGACCGGCCGAAGCTGAAGACGCGGGCGTTCCCCTGGGCCGGAGTCTTCTCGGACGGGCGATCATTCGACGACGAACGCATTGTCGACCCGCGCGACGATGCGGCTCTGCGGGTCGATTTTCGATTCGTCACCAGCGACGAACGGGCCGAAGAAAAGTGGATCAAACGGAGCGACGAAACACAGTTCGTCAATCGACTGGTATGGGTGTGCGGCGACGCCGATCAGGTCAAGGAGCTCGCCCGCGACCTCGCCCGGTCGATTGAAACGGTGAAGAAATTCAAGCCGCGCCGCGAGTCGCTGAACGCCCAGCGCCGGCTGCTCTTGCAGGAAGAAGAAAGCCGGACGGAAGATCTGCAACGGCTTGTCAAAGCGGAAGTCGCCAATTGCTGGCTCCAGGGGAAGCTCTATTTTCGCGGACGCCAGCTCGCGACGCGCGATCTGGGAGCCACCTTTGCGAAAGTGCTTTCCACCGCCGGGGCCAGGCTGCTCCCCGAACTCTTCCCGCACTTCACGGAGATTCAGATCGATCCTGCCGAGCTGTTGCAACTTGTGGCGGCCGATCTCTCGGGTCCCTCTCCGAAATTCCTCTCGCAAGATCTCGGGATCCTGGAACTCGACGGCGGACGCTACGTTCCATCGTGTGCAGGGGTCATTCCCACCCGCATCCAGGGGCTCATCGAGCAAGAGCAGGGACTGCAGGGGGCGAACCTGCTGTCGCACTTTGGCGGTCCGCCATACGCGTACGCTCCCGATCTGGTGCGGGCCTGCGTGGCGGGGTTGTTGCGGGGGGGCAAGATCAAGATGCAAAACGAAGAGGGAACCGAAATCACCGCCGTCCGCGACGCGGGGGTTCGCGATCTGTTCGAGAAAGATCGGCCATTCCGCCGGGCGACCATCTTCCCCGCAGGGGACGACGACGTCGGTTACTCCTCGCGCGCCAAGATCTGCAAATTCTTCGAGGAAGACCTGCGTCACCACCTGGAACGCGAAGATCACGCCATTGCCGACGCCGTCAGTCGGCTGTTTCCGCAACAGGCCGAACTGTTGCGCAGCGCTCTGCGGCGTTTCGATTCGCTCCCTGGCAAGCCCAAGCTCCCTCCCGAGCTGAAGCCGCTGAACGACGCGTTCGAAGACTGTCTACGAAAGGTCCGCGAGACCAAACCGACCGTTCTACAGGTGAAGAAGCACCTCGATCGACTGCGCGAGGGAATTCGAACACTGCACCGTCTCGATGCGGAACTGCAACCGGCGACGATTGAACTGGTGCGGGCGGCCGCCGACGTGCGCGATTTTCAAACTGCCCAGTTGAAGGCGATCGACGCGCTGGAAGGTGACGCGGCCGTCGCGGCCGAGCGGATCGAGGAACACCTGCGCGGGAATCGCCCCTGGGTTGAAATCGCCTCCCTCGACCGCGATCTCGCCCTGGTTCGCGAAGCGTATATTGCCGAACGCCAGCGACTGCTGGAGGCCCAGGAACGCCAGGCGGAACAGGCACGCGGCCGGCTGAAGAGCCGGACCGGGTTCAGCACCCTGACGGCTGAAAAGTCGCACAAGGTGTTGCGTCCGCTGGAAGCCGCGGTCACAAACACGACCGCCGACGCGGTCGCTCCGCCGCTCATCGATCTGCGCGATCTCTTTCTGCTGCACCTGCAGCGGGCCGAGAGCGAAGCGAATGAGATTCTCGATAAACTGCTGAGCGAAGGGGATCGCCCGCTCATCATCACGATGGACCCGGGGCTGTCGAATCGGGAACTGTCAACCGAAGCCGACATCGACGCGATGTTGGCGGAACTGCGGGAACGGTTGATCGCCCAGCTTCGCGCTGGCCAAAGGATTCGATTGGTATGAATCGCTGTCACTTCGGTCAAGTCACCGTCAGCCCCAACGGGGCGGAATCCGAAAGCCCAGGGCGAAGCCCCGCGTCTGGGCGAAGCCCAGATCCGGGGCGCAGCCCTGGGTTAACGCGATGCACACCGGCCAAGCCCCACAGGGGCGCAATTCGAGATCCGCGCACGACAACGGACTTGACATCGCAGTGCGTGGAATTCGCGCCGGCGCCCGGAACTCGGAATTCCACCGAAAACCCGGTTGCGCCCCGTTGGGGCTTGGTGCTCCTGCGCGGGTCGCGATCCCAGGGCTCCGCCGAGTGTCGGGGCAAAGCCCCGAAGCTCGGCTGCGCCCTGGGCTATCGAATTCCGCCCCGTCGGGGCTGCTCCGAACTCCGCACCGAACTCAATCCAGGGTGGCGCTCGCTCCAACTTCGTCGGCAAATGGCTCCAACCTGTGACTCAACATGTCGATGACCTCTGACGCCAAAAGTCGTCTCTCCGACACGATTCGCAAACTGCGCGAACGACTGCTGACCGATCTGCACGCGGCCAGCGAATCGGCGTACCGACTGGGGCTGAAGCGCGAAGACGCCGACCTGAACGCGGCGGCCAATGCCCGCCGGCACCGGTTGGAAGAGTGGATTGCTGAGCAGGTGCGGGCTGAGACTGGAAAGAAACCACGCAACGCGAACGAGTTTCGCCTGCTGGTCGAAAAACAAGCCGCCTACACACTGCTGAATCGGCTGGTCCTTTTGCGATTGCTCGAAGCGTCGCGGCTCCGTCAGCCGGCGATTGTGACCGGGGGGTGGAACAGCCAGGGGTACAAGGACTTTCGTGAGATCGCCCCCGCACTGGTACGGGGCGAAGAGACGGAAGGCTACGCGTTCCTGCTGCAATTGGCGTTCGAAGATCTGGCGATCGATCTGCCGGGTCTGTTCGGGTCGGCGGGAATGGCCGACCTGATTCCGATACCGGCGGCGACGCTGCGGGCCATCGTCGAAGCCCTCGACGATGTCGAACTGGCAAGCTGCTGGACCGACGACATGACGCTGGGCTGGGTCTACCAGTACTGGAACGACCCCGAACGTGAATCGCTCGACAAGAAGATTTCGGAAGGGGGCAAGATCGAGCCGCACGAAATCGCCAGCAAGACGCAGATGTTCACTGAGCGTTATATCGTCGACTGGCTGTTGCAGAACAGCCTGGGGCCGATGTGGCTGGCGATGTGCCGAAAACATGGCTGGACGCCAGACGTCGAGGCCGACGGCACGCTCGATCGTCTGGAGCAGCGGCGCGTCGAATGGCGGGCCAAACGGGACGCTGGCGAAGTCTCGTTGACCGAACTGATGCCGCTGCATACCGACGCCGAGCGCCGCTGGGCGTACTACGTGCCGCAGCCGATTCCGCAAGACGCCATCGACCACGCGCCGGAATCGGTACGAGAACTGAAGATTTTGGACCCGGCGGTGGGGTCGGGGCACTTTCTGGTCGTCGCGTTTGATCTGCTGTTCGCCCTGTACCAGGAAGAGGGCCGCCACCGAGGTGAGTCTGACGCGGAACTGTGGTCCGACCGAGTGATTGTCGAGCAAGTCCTCGGTTACAACCTGCACGGCATTGATCTCGATTCGCGAGCGGTGCAGATCGCGGCGGCGGCGCTTTGGATGAAGGGACAGTTGACCTGCCGCGACGCTCGCCCCGAACAGCTCAATCTGGTGGCGTCGAATCTCCGGCTCGCCAGCTTGCCAGACAATGATCCGGCGCTGGTGGAATTGCGGCGGACTGTTGAGGAAGAAACGGGGATTCCGGGAACGCTGACCGACGAAATTGTACATGCCCTGAGAGGTGCAGATCATCTGGGGAGCTTGTTAAAGATCGATGCGGCGGTCGAGGAGGCGATTACCCGGCATGAAACCCAGATCCGGCGGGGAGGGGACGCCAAGCAGATGCGACTGTTCGATGACGGCACACCACAGCAACAGGCGCTCGCATTTCCGAAGGAGGATCTCAAGGCGAGCGTGCTCGATCGGCTCGAAGAGTTCCTGTCGCGGCACACCAGCGGCGATGACTTGGGCCTCCGACTGCGCGGTGAGCAACTGAGCGCTGGCGTCCGATTTCTTCGACTCGTCCGCGAAGAAACCTACGACCTGGTCGTCGGTAACCCGCCCTATCAAGGGACATCGAAAATGGTTGACTCGAAATATGTTGCAAAGCACTATTCACTTGGTAAGGCAGATCTTTATGCAGCATTTCTACTGCGGGGCCTAGAGCTAGTCCGCTCAAGCGGCGTATCGTCGCTGTTGACGATGCGCAATTGGATGTTCATAAAGCAATACTCGGACTTGCGGCAACATCTACTGATGAGGTTCGACTTGCGCTGCCTCGGTGACTTTGCGATCGGTGCATTTGATGAAGTTCCTAATGACGTGCTTAGTGTGGTTGTGAGCGTCGCGCACAAAACCGCACCGCTCGGGGATCACAGTGTCGCATGCCAACCGACTTCGCCTGATGATCGATCATATGACAGGGCCAGAACAAATCGTAAACGAGCGGCGACGCTTTGCCAAAATGGTCGTTATGAATTTCAAATTCAAACAATTGCTGCCCTACCGGAGCGTCCTGTCGTATATTGGTGGCCCGAACACTTCGCGCGCCGAGTTGCGGTCGCGCCGAAGTTGGGAGATATATGCGAAGTACGCACAGGCATGTCCACCTCAAATAATGACAGATTTGTACGATTTCTCTGGGAGGTTAACGATTCACCGCACCGTACTCCTGCGGAGCCGCCGCCAGAGCTGGCGGCGCTAATGTGGGCACCAAAAGTCATGGGGGCAAAAGGACTCAAATGGGTTGATCAATCAAAATACGTCGTCAGGTGGGCCGCAAACGGAGTCGAAATGAAGGTTCTTCAGGAAGATTCGTACGGAAGTTCGTCACGACGAATTCAAAGTCAAGACAAGTATTTTCGCGTCGGAATTGCGTTTAGCTGCGTGGGCAACGACTTCACCGCTCGCCTTCATCGATTCCGGAGTGTCTTTGGCCAATCCGGCTCGTCGCTGTTTCCCGATGACTTGCCTAGATATGTTGCGATCCTAAATAGGGAGGAGAGTAGGAAAATTCTTGAGTCGTTGAACCCAACGATATCGTTTCAGGTGGGAGATGTAGAACGTGTGCCCGACTTGCCGGTGAATAGTTCAAACAAAATCGTTGAACGAATCGTTTCCCTCTTTGGCGAACACGAATCACACCGCGAGCCTTCGATCGAGTTTAAGCAGCCCGGGGCATCTCCGTGGCGACGAGCTCAAGAGTGGGCGCAGTTGGCGGTCGATCGGCCCGAGGGCACTCCGTTGCCGGATTACGAACCACAATTCGATCCCGCGCCGCTGACCGACCATCTCAGTTTCGCACTCGGCGTGGCACTCGGTCGTTTTGGCGCCAATGGCGAAGGAATTCTCAATGCAGCCAAGGATGATCTGTCACAAATGCTGCCTGCGGGAATCTTGTATCTTGACGGAACACTCGACGCCAATGACTGCCATGATGGGCTTGGCCACCCGGCGGCGGTGCGCGTAGTAGAAACTTGGGACATTTATTCAGCGGCGATCGCCCCTCGGTCAAGTCTTCGGGACTACCTCCGTGAGAAATTCTTCGAAGCCGTCCATCGCAAGATGTACGAAAACCGGCCGATTCACTGGCCGCTATCGTCTGCGAAGAAGACCTTCGTCGCCTGGGTCACGATTCATCGCTGGAATGATTCCACGCTACGCGTTTTGCTGGCCGATCATCTGCAACCGACATTGACACGCCTGGAAGGGGAGCTGACCGACCTGCGAAAGGCACGCGACGGGGGCGACAAACAAGCCGCCAAAGCCGCCGAGAAGCGCTTCGGCGATGTCCTGAAATCCCGCGACGAATTGGCAGAGTTCATCCAGCTTGTGCAGCAGTGTGCTGAAAAAGGGCCGCCCCCCACGGATGCCAGTTGTCCCCCCCGGGAGGCCGACGCCCGCTACGTTCCTGACCTCGACGACGGCGTGATGATCAACAGCGCCGCACTCTGGCCGCTGCTGGCACCTCAGTGGAAAGATCCCAAGAAGTGGTGGAAGGAACTGGCGAGTTCCAAAGGGAAGAAGGACTACGACTGGTCGCACCTCGCGATGCGCTACTGGCCGACACGGGTCAACGCCAAATGCCAGCAGGATCCTTCGCTGGGTGTCGCGCATGGCTGCTTCTGGAAGTACCACCCGGCCCGCGCGTGGGCCTGGGAACTGCGATTGCAGGATGAGATCGGCGGCGACTTTCGCATCACAGAGGCATCCTATCGGGGCGATGGAGGCGATGGCGAGCATCGCGACAGGTACTTGTCCGAGCATCCTGCCGGGGCGCTGGAGGCCATTGCAAAAGAGGCCCTCCGTCGGCGTCGGAAGCAAAAACGCCCGCAACCCGAATTGCGAATTCTCGAATCGGGTCTCTGGTCGCGACTTCCCACCGAATGCTGGGAACTCGAATTGGGAATCATCAAAAAGCAGGGAGTCGATTTCCGATTGCTGTCTCCCGACGAGCCGGTGGCTCGCGCCGCGTTTCTCGCGGCCAATCCCCACATGGAAAAGGCTCGGGAACAGTTTCTCGACAGTCTGGCCACACAGAATCTATTCGAAGACGAGGAGCGCGACGAAGCCGAGGTCGACGGCGAAGATGCCGATACTGACGAGGAAACGGTCGAAGTCGGCTCGTCGGAGGTGGACGAATGACACGGCCGCAGGGACTCGTCTCACAGGCTCTGGAGGCGGAGCTGCGCGACGAGGTGCGTCGGAACGGAATCGTCGTCTGGGTGTTACCCACAGGATTCACCGTCGCCGACAGTCGAAAGACGCCCGTGGCTTGGGGGGACAACACCGTGCGCATCGCCCCAAACTGTTACCATCGGAGTTCTTGAACATCGACGACAGCGACACGCTACGCCGTCGGGTGTGGGCGGCAGCCGATCGCGTTCTGGTTGGTAACCGTTCTTTCCGTGTCATCCGCAGTCATCTGAAAAGGAAGAAGTTCATGTCCTGGCAAGATCGAATCAGCATCGACCCAAAGATTCTGGTCGGAAAACCCGTCATCAGGGGGACGCGAATTGCTGTCGAGTTCCTCATGGAGCTTCTCGCAAATGGGTGGACGCACGATCAGATCCTCAAGAATTACCCCCACCTGACCGACGACGATATTCAAGCCGCTCTGCACTATGCCACCGAGACGGTCAAGCAGGAACACGTTTACCCATTGCCGGTGTAGATCATGGCGAAGTTTCTGGCAAACGAAAACGTGCCCGGCGAAGTCGTCGAGGCGGCGCGTCAGGCCGGGCACGATCTGGCGTGGATTTGCGAGTTGACGCCGGGTATCGACGACAATGCCGTGCTGGCTGCGTCGTTGGCCGAGAAGCGAGTGTTATTGACATTCGACAAGGACTTCGGCGAGATGGCATTCCGGCAGGGGAAAGCCGCGACGTGCGGAGTTATTCTTCTGCGGCCTCGCCTGCGCGAACCCGATTACGTTGCCCGGTTCACGGTGGCAGTCCTGGCGCAGCAGATCGATTGGGAGGGTCATTTTGGAATCGCCCAAGAAGGAAAACTTCGTGTGGTGCCGTTGCCATGACAGGCGTATTGGTTTCGTCGGAGGAGGACGAATGACACGGCCGCAGGGACTCGTCTCACAGGCTCTGGAGGCCGAGCTGCGCGACGAAGTGCGTCGGAACGGAATCGTCGTCTGGCTCGATCTCGACGGAAGTTACACCGACTTTGTCGACCAGTGGCTCGCCGATCCGGAGTCTCGGTCGCCGGGCTACCCCTTGTTGGCCTTCCGCGGCAGTTATCTGGAGCTGATGCGGACGCTCGCCCCTCACACCGGCGGAGTCGACCTTCCCCGTTTGATGATTCATCTTCCCGGGTTCGACGAAGCGCGGGTCAAGGATTCCCCCATTTACGAGTTGTATTGTGCGGGAAAGCGTTTCCGCAAAAAGCTGTCCACGCTGGTCACCGACGCGGCGGCGACCCACCTGCCCCCCGATCAGATCGCCGCGTTCGTGGCGGAACCCGATCTGACTTTGCGCAAGGCTGATACCTGGCTCGCGGCGGTCATCTCGGGAGATTCCTCCCCTCTCGCGAGCGAATTACGACAAGTTCCATTGCCCGAACTTGTGGACGGGTTGCTCAATTCCCGGAGTCGGTTTCGCCGGGAATTCGACTCAGAAGCCGGCTGGAAGGCGATTGAGGATCGGCTCTTGAGCCTGACCGGAATGTCGGAGCCGTGGCTGCGGGAGGTGCTGCCCAGCGAGAGTTCCCGTCTCCAGGACAATCTGGCGTTCGCCGTCTCGGCCTGGGCGATGTGTGTCGAGTATGTCAACGATCTCGATCGCGCACCGATTGGGAAACTGCTTCGCGGGATGAAGGACCTTCCGAAGCTGGTGGTCGAAGAATGCCGGCTACTGCTCGGGATTCTGCGCCAATGCAAGGCCGACTTCTATCGCCGCACGGCACGGGAGATTGAAGATCGCCTGGCCGACGAGATCGCCGTGACGCATGCCGAGGAATTGGGGACAGTTGAGACGTTTGCCTTTGAAGAAGTCGTGGCCCTGACGGGAGCGCTAGAGGCTCTGGCGGAAAGCCGCTGGCAGGTCGCAGCGGACTGGGCGACGCGCCGCGAGGCCGAGGCGTCGCTGTGGTTGAAAGACGACCTGCCGCGCCGGAACGCCTGGCACCTGGTGGGAGACGCCGCCCGGCTCGGGCTGGCGATCGACGCGGCCGGGCCGGGGCTGAGAGGAGTCGTCAGCCTGGAAGGAGCCGTCAAGGAGTACACCGATCGGGGCGCCGCTGTCGATCGAGCGCATCGGCAGCTCGAACAGCGTCGGCAGGCATTGCTGCATCCCCAGGTGCCGCATTTTGAATTGCTGCGATCTCGGCTCGACTGGCTGCGAGAGCTATGGCGGCAGTGGGCCGACGGCTGGTCGCGGGAATTCAACGCATTGTGTCGGCAACACGGCTTCCTTCCGCCTGCGAGTCTGCAACAGCGAACGCTCTTTGACGACGTGGTGCGCCCGCTGACCCAGGAGCCGGGGGTTACGGTGCTGTTTTTGGTCGACGCGCTGCGGTACGAGATGGCCACCGAGTTGCACGCAACCTGGAAAGACGCATCGGCGACGACAGAACATCTCAATGCGCGACTCGCAGAGTTGCCGACCGTGACCGAGGTCGGCATGAACGTGCTCGCGGCAAAGCCCAAAGCGGGGCGGTTGGAGACGGCCGTTCAGGAGGGACGCATCGCCGGCTTCTCGGGGGGTGAGTTCCGCGTGAGCGATCCCGATTCCCGACGGCGGTCGATGCACGGCCGAGTTGGCGGGTCGACGTGCCCCTGGCTCACCCTCAGCGACGTCCTTTCCGACGACAAGACGCGATTGAAACAGAAGATCGCGCGGGCCCGACTGGTGATCGTCGAAAGCAAAGAGATCGACAATGCGGGAGAGAAAGGAGCCGGGCCGGCGGTCTTCGAGCAGGTGTTGCAGCAACTGCGCTCGGCGTGGCGACTGCTGCGCGATGTGGGTGTGCAGCGGTTCGTCTTCACTTCCGACCACGGGTTTCTGCTGCTTTCGGGAGTAGGGACCACGTTGCAGTCGCACGGGCGCAAGATCGATCCGAAACGGCGGCATGTCATTTCGCCGGTCGGCGCGGATCATGCGGGGGAAGTTCGTGTTCCCCTGCGCGACCTGGGGTACGACTGCGAAGAGCTGCACCTGATGATGCCGGCGACAACGGCCCCCTTCGACACAGGGGACCGCCCGCGCGACTTTGTGCATGGGGGAAACAGTCTGCAGGAGCGGGTGATTCCCGTGCTGACGCTGGTTCATCGTGCCGAGGTGGGGGGAACGGTTCAAGCGTTCGATCTCGAAGGGAAGGCGCTCCCCGCAGTGGCCGGCATGCACTGCATCGAGGCGACGTTAAAGGGTCGCGGGCAAAAAGGATTGAAGTTCGGCGAAACGGGGCAGGTGGCGCTCGGGCTGCGCGTGGTCGACGATGTCGAAGCCGAGGTCAAGCTTTGCGAAGCGCGCCGTGGGGCAAAACTGGAGGGGGGAGCGATCGTCGCGACGGTCGCCGAGCCATTCGAAGTCTTCTTCCGCCTTTCGGGGCCGGCCGATGCGCGGGTGCGGGTCGAGCTCTTTCATGGCGGCGGCGAGGTCGACCTGACTCCGCTCGCGATCGAAGAGCGATTCGATATCACCGATGTGCAACGGTCACAATCCACGGCTCTCGCGACTTCCTCCCCGATCGCATCGGGCAACTGGCTGGCCGACTTGCCGGAAGGGGGCATCCGCAGGATCTTTGAGCATCTGGCGTCGCACGGAGCTGTGACAGAAGTGGAAGCGGTCGCCATGCTGGGGAATCAGCGGGCCTTGCGACAATTCGCCGTCAAGTTTGAGACATTTGCCGCCAGGGCGCCGTTTCAAGTTTCGATTGAGAACGTGGCGGGAGAGAAACGCTACGTTCGCACGAGCGGGACTTGACGAACGAGCCCAGCCGAATGGCACGTCAACTGCGCGGCGACATTACGAATTGAACAGAAGGCAACAAAGGAAACGAAGGGTGCGAGACAAGCGGAATTCAGCGTACGGAAGTAGAATTGCCCAGGTTCGCTCCGGAGTTCTTCGTTTCCTTCGTTCTCTTCTGTTCCAAATCAAACCCAACCGCATGCACCCACGATTCGCCGATGCTGACAGACTCTCCGGTGAGGTCATTGGCGCCGCCATTGAAGTACACCGGGTCATGGGGCCGGGATTGCTGGAGAGCATCTACGAGCGCTGTCTACAGCACGAGCTTGGGTTGCGGGGTATTCCCGTAGTCAACCAGCAGGAGGTCGTGATCGAGTACAAGGATGCAGTGTTCACGGAGAAGTTGAAGTTCGATTTGCTCGCCGATGGTTGTCTTCTGATTGAGGTGAAGGCGATTCAAGGCCTCCTGCCGATCCACAAGGCACAATTGCTCAGTTACATGAAACTTCTGGACGTGCCGCTGGGGCTCCTGCTCAACTTCCACGAGCTAAAGATGGTTGACGGGATCTCCCGGCTTCTATTGCCGGGAGCCAACATTCCTTGAACAGAAGACAACCAACCTCAGGCACCAACGATTCAACGAAGCTAGACTTGAACAGAAGGCAACAAAGGAAACGAAGGGTGCGAGACAAGCGGAATTCGGCGGCCAGAAATAGAATTGCCCCGACTTCCTCCGAAGTTCTTCGTTTCCTTCCTTTCCTTCTGTTCCAGAACACGACGACGATCATGCACCACCGATCCAACGATACTGAAGTTGAACAGAAGCCAACGAAGGAAACGAAGAGTGCGAAACGACCGAAATTCAGCGTACCGGCATAGAATTGCCGTGACTCCCTCCGGAGTTCTTCGTTTCCTTCCTTTCCTTCTGTTCCAAAACAAGACCACGATCGTGCACCACCGATACAACGAAACTGAAGTTGAACAGAAGCCAACGAAGGAAACGAAGAGTGCGAAACGACCGAGATTCAGAGTACCGGCATAGAATTGCCGTGACTCCCTCCGGAGTTCTTCGTTTCCTTCCTTTCCTTCTGTTCCAAAACAAGACCACGATCGTGCACCAGCGTTCCAACGAAACTGAAGTTGAACAGAAGCCAACGAAGGAAACGAAGAGTGCGAAACGACCGAAATTCAGCGTACCGGCATAGAATTGCCGTGACTCCCTCCGGAGTTCTTCGTTTCCTTCCTTTCCTTCTGTTCCAAAA
>CAMATH010000179.1 GCA_945860955.1 Planctomicrobium piriforme | reverse complement strand
GATCTGAGCCGACCCCTTCACTTCGACATACTCGGGCTTGGTTTCGCGTTGTGCCGTTTCTACGATCAACCGCTCGGTGAGATCAACAACTTTATTGGCCCCCTCGTAGTTGATCTTCTCCGAGTCATCGCCGGGGCGGTGGTAGTCGCTGTGCAATCCGGTGAAGAAGTGCAGCACGGGAATCTTTTTGGCGTAAAACGACGAATGGTCACTGGGACCGAAACCTTCGGGTTTCATCACCAACTCAACGCCGACTTCGCCGCTGTGCTTTTTCAACTCGTCTTGAAATTGCTTGGCTGTGTCGACGCCGAATACCGTCAGCTTGTTTTCCGACAGGCGCCCCACCATGTCCATATTGAACATCGCAATGGTGTTTTCGAGCGGAAACACCGGCTCTTTGGTGTAACGGGCCGAACCGATAAGTCCGAGTTCTTCGGCGGTGAAGGCGATGAATACAACCCGTCGCGGAAGCTTTTCAGAACGGGCACCAATTCGCCGGGCCAGCTCCAGCAACGAGACCGTTCCGGAGGCATTGTCGTCGGCCCCGTTGTGAATCTCCGTGGAACCCGGTGCGAGCGAGCCGTTCCCACCGCGTCCGACATGGTCATAGTGTGCGCCGACGACAATGGTTTCGTTGGCCCAAGGTCCAGTCCCTTCCACCACTCCGATCACATTTTTCACGGTCGCCTGCGTCCGCTCCAGCGAAACAACCCCTCCCGCATTCCACCCCGCCAGCATTTGGCTCGCAGGTTTCTCGGTCTGGTCAATCTTCGCTTCCAGGTCATCGAGTGAAGTATTGATCGATCCCTTCAAAATCTGATTGCAGAGTTTCTGGGTGATGTGCAACACGGGAATCTCGCGAATCGGTTCCGAACCCGCATAGCCAAACTTGAGGAGATCGTCGGACGGTTCGCTCGGCAGGTGACCCTTGCCGGCTTTGTACTTTGCGATCGATTCCGCAAGTTTCGCTTTGCCGGCAGCGATCTTGTCGGCTTCTTCCGCGGGAATCGCGTCCAGCTCGACGGCGCTTTCGGCCACTTGTTCCGCCAGTTTCAACACCTGCTGTTTCCCCTGCGCGAGATCATTTTTTCCCGTGTAGGGATCATTCACCAGCAGAATGGCGGCGGCTCCTTTGGTCGCCGCGTTGATGACTTTGGTCCGCAACTCGCCATGCGGCCCCACGCCGCCGCGTCCACTGGAAAACGGCCCACGCGGGTTTCCCTGCTGGGGCACCTTCCGCAGAATGATCGCGACCTTGCCCTTCAGATCGATTCCTTCAAAGTCGTTGTAGTTCTTATCTCCCGCTTCGATGCCGTACCCGCAGAAGACCATCTCGCCAAAAAACGCCCCGGCACCGCCGAAGGATTGCGGTGTGAAATCGGTGGCCAGCGTCGGATTGATCTTCGCTCCTTCAGGACCAACGATTTCCAGAGTGTTTACGGGCCCTTGCTTGGCACCGGTCGGAAGCGTGAACGGCTGGAACGGCGTTCCATTGACCGCGTCGACCTTGAGCCCTGCGGCGGCGAATTGCTCGCGGATGTAGTCGGCGGCCAGGTCCAGCCCTTTCAACCCCACGCCGCGACCTTCGAGTTCATCGCTCGACAAGTACTGCAGATCCCGCTTGAGTCGGTCGACCGATTCGGCGGGAGCGTCCGCCGACCGCACGGCTTGCGTGGCGACAAGGCCGCAGGTGACCGCGCCCAGCAGTACAACACATCGGGCAAGTGGAGCAAGTGATTTCATGAAGAGATGCCTGTGGTCGAACAGGAGATGATTGTCTTGAGGAGAACGCATCAAGCGGATGGAACGACGGATTCCGGCAAGGACTCGAACTGGGTGTGAAACCGGGCGATTGCTTCCTGGGGACTAACGTTGAACAGCGTCTTCCCTCCGGTTCCCCAACCCCCGCCTTCGTAATGGAACAGGGCGCAAGCGTCGCGGATATTCCCAACGGCGGCGACATCTTCCATGTCTCCCCCGGGGATTGCCTCGAAGCGGATGTTCACACTCACGAAGGCGGCGAGTAAGCCGGACTGGCGGTCGCGGGCGAAGCCCAAATCGTCGAGGAATTTGACGTCCACCCATTTCAACCCACGCGGTTTGCCGCTGCGGGATGCCAGGTCAAAGAACTTTGCCTCCAGAACCTCACGCTGCTGGCGAAACGCGGCGCGGGCAGATGCCTCTTCGCTGGCACGACGGAGTCGGCGGAGGGGCTGACGAACGGCGAGCGCGATCGCGACGCCCGCGGCGCAGAGCGTCGAAATCGCAGCGATCAATGCGCCATCCATCGGAAGCAGGTCCAGTGAGAATCCAGAACGGTTGGGATGGATCTTATGGGCCTGACGGGATGTCTGACAAGCGGAGACAATCCCGGTTCACAATACCATTTGCAACGGCTGGCGTCCGTGGATTAGTTCAACGAAAGCTTGAAATCGAAGGTGGGATCGGGATACCAGGTTTTCCCCTGAGAGTTAAGCGGGCTCCGACACTTGCGACAACTCCACCAGCGTCTCCAGGATCGCTGCGCCCGACGCCGGTGAAAGCGCACCGAGAGTCCGGATGGAACCGTTCTCAACCTCGGTCGCGATTGTCCCGGTTCCCTCGACGATGTTGGACAGCGTCTCGACGTCGCACTCAATCGTCGGAACACCCCGCTCCGAGAGTCCCATCGCCGCCGAAATTGGTTTTCCGTTCGACAGTGTCAATGTCCAGTCACCGCCACCATGGCCCAGAACCCGCAGCGCGATTTTCCCACTCGTGGCGCGGTGCGCATCGTGTTCCGCCTCGCAGAGTGACTCCAGCCATTTCGCCGTATCGAACCGCGGCGCGACCGGCCGGTCGCGCGGCGACGTGAAATTGATCGAAATCGCCTGCCGCGCCATCATTTGAAGCATCCTTCGATTGACGTGCGGGCACGGCAGATGCGGGGCCGCCCGGCGGGTGTTCGTGGTGTCGAACACCGGGTCGTCTTTCCAATACGTGGCGTACACCTGAATCAGCTCGGCGAACAGCTCCTCGTACTCGGTCAGCCCCACCAGTTTGCGCCCACCCCCTTCGAGCTGCACGCTGTAGAGTCCGATCGTCTCTTCGATGATGTCCGCCAGCAACCGCGCCGTGACAGGGTGTTTCGGCGTCAGGTGATACGTCTTTCCGTGCAACTCAGGGTTCATGAGCACGTGCGACATAACCGCGGAAACCCAGTCGACTGGCACCAGATTCTTGGTTTCGAAACCGGACAGCGGAAACCGCGCCGACTCGTGCATCATGCCGGTGGCATCGCGTTCAGCCGCCTGCGAAATGGCGGAAACCGCAGCCAACGGCGCATAGAATCCGTGAAAGGTGGTCGTGTGTCCGGTCACTGAGTCGCCAATGATGATCGCGGGACGGTACACCGTCACCTGATCGAGAAAGGTCGCTCCCCGCACCATTTTTTCTGACGCGAGCTTGCTCTTCTCGTAGTCATTGGACAGCGTCTGCCCGACGTCGACGTCCGACTCCAGAATCAGCCCCTGCCGCAATCCGCAAACATACGCGGTCGAAACCTGATGGAACTGGCGAATGCCTGCGTTGCGGCACAATTCCAGAACGTGCTTCGTCCCCTCGATATTCGAGCGCCAGGGCTCTCCCTGAGGGCTGGTGCTTTGAAACGTCAGGCTGGCGGCGTTGTGGAGCAGTCGGCCGCAATTCTCGGCTACCCAACGGGTGCCCCGCGCGTCGAGTCCGAGGTCGGGCTCGGTGATTTCCCCCTCCAAAACGACCGGACGGGGGAGCGATCGTCCCAGTTCGCGATCCCAGTGACACATCACGTTTTCGACGCGGTGAACGGCCGTCGCCTTACGCGACGGACGCACCAGAACCGCCAGCCGCGCGTCGGCCAAAGTCAAATCGCGCAGCAAATAGCGGCCCAGGAGCCCGGTGGCTCCCGTGATCAGCACGTAGTCCTTCATGATGCAATCCAGAAACAACCGAAACGACATCCCGGCGACCAAACGCTGTGAGACAGCGCGATGGAGGTTGGTCGGTAACGGGAATCGACTCGGTCTGGGAATGACCGCGGCGACAGAACGCGCGCCGCGGGGTCCGTCCAAGGGTCGCCGCGACGTTCGCGGGATTTGGTACGGGCCGAACCAATCATTTTAGGGGGCCGGGGCGGCGGTCACAATTCCACCGCCCGGTGAGGTTCCCCCGGAAGCTCTTTTCCGGATGCCAACCGTCACGCGACTTTGTCAGCGGCGTGCTGGGTTCCGGTCGTCCTCCGTGATCGTTCGACGAACACCGGAGGCTTGACCTCCGGTCGTGCCTGGCCTTCCGACCGGCCAAAGCACAACAAAGCGGGGAGCAGCAACAGGTCGCCGGCCAGTGTCGCCATCAGCAACACCGCCATCAGCAACCCAAACCGAAACGTCGGGGCGAAGCTGCTCAGTGTGAGAGCCAGCATCCCGATGCTTGACACGACAATCGACTCGAAAATCGGCCCGCCGGTGGCCACCAGGGCGACCCGCACTGACTCGACATTGCTCATCCCGGTACGCAACTGTTCGCGGTAACGGACCAGCAGATGGAACGTTCCGTCGATCGAGATTCCCAGAGCGATGCTGCCGGTCATCATCATGCCGATGTCCACGGGGAACTGGTACCAGCCAAGGAGTCCGAAAATGATCCCCATGGGAACGATGTTCGGAATCATCGCCACCAGTGTGATCCGGATCGACCGCAACGCGATCGCCATCACCAGGCCGATCACCACGAACGCCGACGCGAAACTCTTCCAGAACCCATCCAGCATCTCGTGCTGGGCCTGTTCGATCAGGGGTGCCAGTCCGGTCAATTGCACCGGCTCGTCCTTCATCTGATCGCACAGTTCGTCGTACACCTGCGACAGCGTCCGCCCCGGGGGACATTCCACTCGCATCGAAATCCGCCACAACCTCTGACCGTCGACGACGAAATCCGATGTCCCACGCTGTGCTTGGGCCTTTTGCAGGATCGGCAACAGCTTCATCGGACTGTCGGGGAGCGGATCGGGGAAGAACATCGCCGCCGACATGGTGTGTCGGACCGCCGGGTGCTGCGCCAGCTTCCGTTCAATCTTCCGCACCTGATCGAGCCGCTCGACAAACGGTTGATCGGCGTTTTCGAATTTGACCACCCCTTCGATCGAATCGAGGCTGGTCAACTCCCGGCGGATGCGGTGGGTGTCGGTGACGACCTGGCTGTTCGCGGGGAGGAAGTCGAGCGGTTCGATCTTTGTTTCAACCCACATCAGCCCCACCAACGCGACCGCCGCCACCAGGGCGAAGCCAATCGTCACCTGAACATGGCGTGGCAACAGCCAGTGAGCGAGCCGGGCGAACATCAACCCGTCTTGCGACAGGTCTTCATCATGACGTTGCGGGATCACCGAGAGAATCGCCGGCGTGATCGTCAACCCGCCCACCATGGCGATGACCGCCCCGAGAGCGGCGGCGTAACCGAATTGGGTCACGGGGACAATGTCGGTGACGCTCACCGAGAACAGCCCCACGGCAGTCGTCATCAGCGAGATCAGACACGGTTTCCAGCAGAGCGTAAGGGCGGCTCCCAGCGTGTCTGGCGAGTGCTGCGATTCGCGGAAGTAGTGAATGACATGGATGCTCGCTTCCAGCGTGAACACCATCACCATGACGGACAGCGCACCGAGGATGAAGTTCATCTCTCCGCCGCACAGCTTGAACACCGCCATCGTGAAGTCAATGGTCCAGATGGTGAGCGCGAGGACCGACAGCGCGAGTTTCCAGTTGTGGATCCAGTAGTACAGCAGCGCCAGACAGATCAGCAGCGTCACCAGGAAGAACTTGGTGTTTTCCGTTTTGCCCCCCAGCCGGTCCATCTCGCTGATGACGACCGGCCCCCCCGAGACCGCGGTATGGGCGCCATCGAGTCGCGAGTATTTCAACTCGGCCCGGATGTCTCGGACGGTCCCGGCCCGGTCACGCAGCCCGACATTCGACAGCACCACCGCGATCCCCGCCAGGCTCCCGTCTTTCGACACCGCCAACCCGTGGAGCCGCTCGGTGATCTGCTCCTCCGAAACCTGCAGATCCTCCATCATCGCCCGCAGGCGACCAGGGGAAAAGCACTGGCGCACGCCCGGGAGTCGATCGAGCCGACCGCACAGAGCTTCGATCTGGGTGTCGGAGACCTTTTCGGTTTCGACCCCCACCATCACCATTTCTTCAACGCCGAAATCGCGTTTGAAGCGTTCGTACCCCGCCCGCACCGGCGACTCCACCGGCAGCCACGTCTCGATGTCGTTGTTCGAACGAATCGTCGACGCCTGCCAATGGACCACTGGAAACGACAGCGCCAGCAACCAAAGGATTGTGCGGCTGTAGTGCTTGTAGAATCGGGACAGCATGCCGTTCACAAAGCCAGGTTCACCACCGCAGGGAACTGCGGCGGCCGTTGCTTGACGCGGTAAATACCCTACACGTATCGAATTGTGGGTAAACCCGGCGTAAGCGCAAATGGCCCGGCGGGGGCCGGTTCGGCGTGAGGCGCTCTGGTAACAGCTATCGACGGAAACTCGGTTACACCTTGGGAAGCCGGCACTACCCGACAAGTCTACCAGCCAGTTGTCCGAAGATGCCGTGAAGCGAGACTGGAACGTCCCTATAATCGGTTCTGTCCGTAGACTCCGCACAACTCCTTCCATTCCATAGAACCGGCCATGACGCGAGCTGCCCTGCTTCCGATCGCATTACTTTTGGCAAATGTCTTTCCCGCCCTGGGGGCCGAACCGGGTCCGGCCCCCAGTCTGACGGTCACCGAGGGGAACCACCTGGCGAACCTTCGGCAGGTCACCAAGGGGTTGCCGCGTGCTGGCGAAGGATACTTCTCGCACGACGGGAAGCAGATTGTGTATCAGGCGTACCCTGTGGGTTACCCCTTCTATCAGATCTATACCCAACCGCTGGACTCGAACGAGCCGAGGCTCGTCTCGACGGGACGTGGCCGCACCACCTGTGCCTTTTTCACACCCGATAACCAGACGATTCTGTTCGCGTCGAGCCATACCGATCCGCATATTGATGTCACGGAATTGAAAGCCCGTGAAGAAGCTGCCAAGGGAGGACGCCGCCGATACCAGTGGGATTTCGATCCGCATATGGATTTGTACACAGTCAAATTCGACGGCACCGGCATGAAACGGCTCACCGACGCGCCGGGATACGACGCCGAGGGGAGCTTCTCGCCTGATGGCAAGCAGATCGTGTTCACGTCAACCCGCGATGGCGATCCGGATATCTACATTATGGACGTTGACGGTTCGAATGTCCGCCAGGTTACCAACGCTCCTGGTTATGACGGCGGTCCGTTTTTTTCTCCGGACGGAAAGTGGATCGTGTTCCGCAGCGATCGCCAGGAAAAGGACATGCTGCAGTTGTACATGGTATCGGTGGACGGAAAGCAGGAAGTCGCGCTGACTGACAATCTGAAGCATGTGAACTGGTGTCCGTATTTTCACCCGAGCGGGAAATATCTGATCTGGTCGGGTGCCGACTATACGACCGGGCGCGGGACGTTCCACTTGTTCACGATGGAAATCCAGATGCAGGATGGCAAGCCGAGCGCGGGACCAGTGACTCAAATCACCGACCACGAAAAGATGGATGTGCTGCCGGTGTTCAGCCCGGATGGAAAGCAACTGATGTGGACGTCGACGCGGTCGGTGGACGGGTCGAGTCAGTTGTTTATTGCGGATTGGGTGCGGGGGACGCGTTGAAACAGGGAGCTGACGCTCGTCGCTCGCGTGTTGGGTGATTATGGGGTGGCGAAAAAACCGCCGTTGCGATTGTTTTTTCGCCGCCCCGTTCGGGTTTTGTGATTTCAGCGGGGACGTTGTCCGGTTGCGTCGCAGGGGCGTCGCGGGAAAAATCGCTGGATTCACGTGCTTATTTGCGGTTTTCACGCGATCGTGGAGATGTTGTCGCGTTGTGGCTGGCGAATGGCTTCGGATTTGCGTTGTGGTGGAGCGGGCGAGTTACCGCGACAGCCACCGCAGATCCACAGAATCACTCATGTCCAGCGAATCCATCGTCAATTCCAACAGTTCTCTTTCCGGGATGTCGGTTCGTCCGGTTGTCGGACGAGTCCGAGACCGCAGGCCGGGCGGATTCACGTTGGTTGAACTGCTGGTTGTGATTGCCATCATTGGAATCCTGGTGGCGTTGCTGTTGCCCGCCGTCCAGCAGGCACGAGAGGCAGCCCGTAAGACGCAGTGCAAAAACAATCTCCGCCAGATCGGCCTGGCGATGCAAAACTACGTCGCGTCGAACAACAATCTCCCGCCGAGCCTCTGCATTGACCCGACGATCACCTCGAATTCGTCGTGGTCGATTCATGGACGCATTCTCCCGTTTCTGGAACAGGGGAATTTGTACAGCGCGATCGACTTGAGTAAGGCTTGGTCGAATTTTCCAATCGTCAGCAGCTACCGTGTCCCGGTCTACTACTGCCCGAGCGATCCGAATTCGAACCGCCAGCGCGTTACGGGAAACAACGGCATTCTGTTGTATTCCACAAATTACGGATTCAACTTCGGCACCTGGTTCATCTACGATCCGACGACGGGGCAGGGGGGGGACGGAATCGCGTTCCCCAACAGCAACATCACGATGTCGGCCCTGCGGGACGGTTCGAGCAACACACTGATGGCCTCGGAGGTCAAGGCGTGGCAGGCGTACACCCGCAATGGCGGCCCCCCGTCCACCAATGTCCCCACGAACAAAGCCGACGTCGCGGTGATCGCCGACTCGGGCTTGAAGGACCGGATCTTTGTCGACGCGCGCGAAGGCACTGGACATTCGGAATGGGCAAACGGACACTGCCATCACAGCGGGTTCACCACGACGCTGCCTCCCAACACGTACGTGACGTGGATGTACAGCGGTGCCGAGTTCGACATTGACTACAACTCCCGGCAGGAGGGAAATTCGAAGACGGCGGCCAGCTACGCGTCGCTCACCTCGCGAAGTCACCACACGGGAGTCGTCCACTCGTTGTTCGCCGACGGTTCGGTGAAATCGATCAGCGACAGTATCAACTTCGAAACCTGGCGGGCGCTGGGCACCCGCGCGGTGCGGGAAGTGGTTGGGGAGTATTAACACGGTCCGCCTGGTGGCTAAGTTGGGTGCCACGGCCATCGAACGTCGCGAGTGGGCCGTGAAGCCGAACTGCGGAATGTGGTTGTGTCGCGATGAGAGTGCGTACGACTGTCGGAAAGAATTTGACAGGATGAAGAGGATGAACGGGATGAACAGGATGGAGTTGCGCGCCATTCCTGCTCTCTGGAATAGCGGGGAATCATCCCCGGCACTTCGAAACGGGAGTGTCTTCTATGAATCGGAGCTTCTCGATTGTCCCGCCGGGGGCGTTCCGCGTACAAGGGGGGCTTCTGCGGTGTGCCTTCGGCTGGACGGGATCGACTGGCGTGGTTGATCTGCGAACGGCGGCCCCGACCCAAGCAACCTTTCTCCCTTCGCCAACCGCATGACCCCGACCGACCTGCGTCCCCTTGGTAAGACCGCCATCCGTGTGACCGGCATCGCGATGGGTTGCTGGCCGATTGCGGGGGTCTCCAGTTTGGGAGTCACCGAAGCCGACAGTTTGCGAACACTGGAGCAGGCGGTCGATTCGGGCATCAATTTTTTCGACACCGCGTACTGTTACGGATACGACGGAGAAAGCGAACGTTTGATTGGCCGGGCTCTGGGAAAGCGTCGGGACCAGATTGTGATCGCGACGAAAGGGGGTATTCATTGGGAGAACCGAAAACAGGCCCGCGACGCGTCGGCGGCGACGCTCAAGCGTGAGTGTGACGAAAGCCTGAGCCGGCTGGGAACTGATCATGTCGACCTGCTCTACCTGCACGCCCCCGACCCGAAGGTGCCCCTGGCCGAGTCTGCCGGCGCGCTCAAGGATCTACTCGATGCAGGAAAAACCCGTAGCGTGGGGTTGTCGAATGCCTCGGTCGAGCAGCTCGCCGAGTTCGCGGCGATCTGTCCGCTGTCTGCGTTTCAGCCGCACTACAACATGCTGCAACGGGAGATTGAACAGGCGCAATTGCCCTGGTGCGTCGAAAACGGTGTTTCGGTGATTGTCTACTGGCCGCTGCTCAAGGGACTGCTCGCCGGCAAATTGCCCCGCGATCACGTCTTCGACGATCGCGACGGTCGCAAGAAGTACCCGATGTTTCAGGGAGCCGAGTGGTTTCGGAATCTGGATTTTGTAGAGGAATTGCGGGAAATCGCCACACGCGCGGGGCGGACCGTGGCGGAACTGGTGTTGAACTGGACGATCCATCAACCGGGAATCTGTTCCGCATTGTGCGGGGCGAAGCGTCCGGAACAGATTCAGGAGAACGCGCGAGGGATGGGGTGGCGGTTGACTGCAGCGCAGATTGAGGAGATCGCTGGCGCTCTGATTCGCCGGGGGGCTTCGGTGTCGCGCGGAGCGGTGACCTGACATGGTCGAGCGCTCGAGTCGCGGAAAGGGGAAACAGAAACTCCTGGGGAGCCACCAACGCTCGTGGTTATGGGGACGCAACCTGGTTTTGGAAACGCTGCGCGCGGGTCGCTGGCCAATTCATGAACTCCTGCTCGCCAACGATCTGCCGGCGGACCTGAAAGCGAGTGTTCATGCGGAAGCGGTCGAGCGGCGATTGGTGGTGCGGATGGAAAACCGGGATGTTCTCGAACGCCTGGCGCATACGTCGGAACATCAGGGATTCTTGGCGAAGATGGGGGAGTTTCCGTATTCGACGGTGGACGATCTCCTGGGTTCCTCCGGCCCGGCTCCGCTGCTCCTGGTGCTGGACTCGATCCAGGATCCATACAACTTCGGCGCAATGCTGAGATCGGCGCGGGCGTTTGGGGTCGACGGGGTGATCATCGGCGGATCGCGGCAAGTACCGGTCACCAGCATGGTGGCCCGCAGCTCCGCGGGTGTGATCAATCGCGTGAAGATCGCGCGGGTCGATGATCTCGCGGTGTCTGTCGAGTCCTTGCGCGAGCGCTCGATTCGCGTATTGGGGGCGGCCGGCACGGGAACGACGTCACTGGCACATTCCGATCTTCGTGGCCCAACGGCGATTCTCATTGGGAACGAAGGGGCGGGTGTGTCGCGGGAGCTGCTCGCGCTGTGCGACGCCACGGTCTCGATCCCGCTGGATTGCGAGGTCGAGTCGTTGAATGCCGCCGCCGCCGCTGCCGTGTTTTTTTACGAGGCGCGTCGCCAACGGGGAGAGGGAACCGGGCAAGGGACTATTCAACGATGACAGGCTCCGATAGCGGGGAATGAAAATCACCCCACAATGCCTTTAACGACCTCACCATGAATATCGGTCAGCCGGTACTGGCGTCCCTGGTAGCGGAACGTCAGTCGAGTGTGGTCGATTCCGCACAGGTGCAGGATCGTCGCCTGCATGTCGTGAACATGGACTGGATCTTTGACGATGTTCCAGCCGAAGTCGTCGGTCGCGCCGTACACCGTCCCACGTTTTGCCCCTCCACCTGCCAGCCACCAACTGTAGGCTTTTCCGAAGTGGTCGCGGCCTTTCGGGGCGGCGGGATCTCCTTGACCGAACGGCGTTCGGCCGAATTCGCCCCCCCAGACAACCAGCGTGTCGTCGAGCATCCCCCGTTCTTTGAGGTCGAGAACCAGCGCCGCGGACGGTCCTTCGGTATCTCTGCACTGTTCCGCAAGCTGCGTGAAGAGATTGCCGTGCTGATCCCAGCCCGCGTGCATCAACTGCACAAAACCAACCCCCCGCTCCAGCAGCCGGCGCGCGATCAGGCAGTTGTTCGCGAAGGTTCCCTTCACGACGGCGTCGGGGCCATAGCGATCGAGCGTCGCCTTCGTTTCCCCGGAAAAATCCATCAGATCGGGAACGCTGGACTGCATTCGAAACGCCATCTCGTATTGGGCGATTCGGGTTTCGATCTCGGGATCGCCATAGTCGGCCAGATGTGCCGCGTTCAATTCAGAGATGTCATCCAGCAACGCCCGCCGCGCCTCGGTCGTCACTCCTGGAGGATTCGCCAGATACGGAACCAGGTCGCCCGTGTTGCGGAACCGCACTCCCTGAAACCGGCTCGGCAGAAATCCATTCCCCCAGTAATAATCGAAGAAGAGCTGCCCGCACGTCTTCCCTTTGTCGCTCGAGGTCATTACCACAAACGACGGCAGGTTCTCGGTCTCGCTCCCCAGGCCGTAGGAGAGCCAGGCCCCCATGCTCGGCCGCCCCGGTACTTGCGCGCCAGTCATGAAAAACGTCACTCCCGGGGCGTGATTCACCGCCTCGGTATACATGCTGCGGACCAGACAGATGTCGTCGGCGATCCCGCCGACGTTCGGCAGCATTTCACTGAGCATCATTCCCGACTGGCCATACGCCTTGTGTGGTTTGATCGCGGGAAGACAGGGCCACTTGCCGTACCCGCTCGACATGGTCGAAAGTCGGGTCGTACCGCGAACGGAATCGGGAATGTCCTTGCCGACCATCTCGCGCATCAACGGTTTGTCGTCAAACAGGTCGACGTGCGACGGTCCCCCTCCCTGCCACAAAACCACCACGCGCTTCGCCTTCGGCGGAAAATGCGGGACGCCCGGAAGTCCGGGAGAACCGCGCCGTGGAACCGCGTCCCCCTCCGCCCCCCGGGCGGCATCTTTCCCCAAGAGGCTCGCCAACGCGGCCAGGCCCACTCCGCCCGCGGTTGAACCGAACAATTGCCGGCGTGTCACTCGCGCAATGTTCTCCTGACGCAGCGAATCCAGATCGAGGTTGTGAGTGTGCGCGTTGGGCATGATCGTACGCTAGGTTGGAACCACCGTTTCATCCAGCGATCGGCGGGTGAAGACCGGTCGCGGACCAGGGGAATCCGAAGTTCAAGTCGGTACACCGCTCTGTCTACTTCACAGATACCGTCTGCAGCGACTGGAGACAACAGTCAGCCAGTCGTTCGGAGCAATTCATACAACCACCCGCCTGAATCGCAGATGGGTGCCACGGCCAGCGACCAACGGGAGTCGGCCGTGCGAGTGTCAACTGACGCTGCCACCGGAAACGCCGCCGATTTTGGTACTCAAGCGGGCGGTTGACTTTTGTGTATGCCTTTCGTGTGTTTCGTGCCTTTCGTGGTTCCGATCGTCCGTCAAACCACGAGCAAACAACGGG
>CAMATH010000178.1 GCA_945860955.1 Planctomicrobium piriforme | reverse complement strand
TGAAGGATCCGCGGGTGAAGAATGTGACAGTTCTGTGGGCCGACGCGGCTCCCGATCTTCGCAGCGTGAAGATCTATCTGTCGGTTCGGGGAGACGCCAAAGAGCAATCGCTGACGATGCACGGGCTGAATTCGGCGCGGGGCTATATTCAAAGCCAGATCGCCGACAAGCTGGAATTGCGTTACACGCCGATTCTGCAATTCGTGCTGGATCCCGGCGCGAAACTGGCAGCGGAGACGTCGGCGATTTTGCGGGAAGCGATGGCGCAGACCGCGCTGACCAAGTCGAGCGAACCCGAACCAGAGACGGGTTTCGAAACGGAGTTGACCACCGGGTCCACGTCGGGTTCCGAGGGCGCGAGCGAAGAAGAACCGGCGTTGGGCGGTGCTGCCGACGAGGAAGTTCCGGAGGACCGGGAAGTCGACGCGACTTCACCTACCGATGAATTGCATTCACCAGAAAATGAAGTCTCCCTCACGAGATCCACTGCGACCTGACATCGGGTAGGGCGGCTGGAGGGGCTGTTGCCGGCTCAAACCGCCCAAACCGCTGAGGACATGATTTCCGACCCAGGACAGCTATGGTAACCGCACAACGCCCCAAACCCCCCGACAAGCAGGAACTCTGCCGCAAGGTGACGAGTCTGCTGAAAAAGGTCTACCACCCTTCCGCGCCCCGGCATGATCTGCCGGTGTTGGAATCGCTGCTGTACGCCGTCTGTCACGAGGACACGACGCCCGAGGCGGCGGAGATTGCCTACAAGCGGCTGATGACAACGTTTCCCGATTTGAACGAGGCCCGGGTCAGTTCGATCACCGAGCTGCAAGCGGTGTTTCACGATCAGGAAGCGTCGGCGTGGCGGGCGTTGCGGGTGAAAAGCACGCTCCAGTCCACCTTCGACGCGAGCTACACGTTTGAGCTGGAGAATTTGAAGCGCAAGACGGTCGAACTCGCGGTGAAGCATCTCGCGAAGATTCCGACGCTGTCGTGGTTCGCGCAGGGGTGGGCGCTCCAGAACGCGTTGGGGAGCCACGTGCTGCCGATCGACGCGAGAATGCACGCCGCCCTGTTGTGGATCGGGCTGGTGGATCATGACAGCGACCCCGAGCAGGCGTCGGAATCGTTGCGACCCTATATCCGCAAAGCCGACGCGCCGCAGTTTTGTCAGTTGATTCGGTGTCTGGCGCTCGATCCCAAACGGTCGAAAGCCTATTGGCCGCCGGGCAAGTCGGTGGAGCCGTCGTACAATCCCGACGAAGGGGTGCACCGCCTGGAGGTGCTGCTGACGAAGGGGCTGGCATCTGTTCCCAAGCCCACGTCGGTCAAGCCTCCCCCCTCGGCGGCGAAGTTGAAAGCGGACGCGGCCAAGGCAGAGGCGGCCAGGGCTGAAGCGGCGAAGATTGAAGCCGCCAAGGCCGCACCATCGAAAGCCGACTCGCACAAGGCGGCCAAGGCGGAACAACAAGCCAAAGCGGAGAAGGCGAAAGCCGAACAGGCGAGACTGGCCGCCGAGAAGAGTGGCGATTCCAAGTCGGCACCTTCCAAGCCTGTGGCGACAAAACCAGCGGCGGGGAGAGCCGTACCCGAGAAGAGCGCGCCGGCCAAATCGTCGGGAGCGAAATCGCCTCTTGCAAAGCCTGATCCCCATTCGAAGTCGATCACCTCGAAACCGGGCGCGGGCAAGCCCGAAGTCAAGGGGGATTCGAAGCGCGACGCGAAGGGGGATGGCAAGAAGCGTTCGTAACCCGACCGCTGGACCGCGTCGTGGGGGGCCACTGTCGCGATGTCGGGATGTGGAATACAATCGGTTCGGATTCCCGCCCGCGGGATGAGTCTTTAGACGAGGTTGGCGAAATGGATCGACGATTTTTCCTGACGACCGCTGGACTGTTCGTGGCGCTGGTTTGTCACGGTGCGGCGGTTCGGTTGCTGGCCGACGATACTCAGGTTCCCGCACCTGCCGCGCCCTCCGCCCCGGCGCCCAAGCCGACGGCCGGTTCGGTTCCCGGACAGGAATTGGACGACCGTGTCGAACCCTTAAACCCGCTTCGGCCGCGGACTGCCGCCGAGTCGGCCCGGGTCGACGCTCTCAGTTGGTTCGCGACGGGACGCGTATTGCAAGGGCGGGGTGAATTGCAGGGGGCGTTCAACGCCTACAAGCGGGCGGTCGAGAAGGATCCCTCCGTTCTGGCGATCTATCGGCAACTCATTCCACTGGCGCTGCACCTCAATCAACTGGAAGATTCGATTCGCTGGGTGCAGAAGGCGTCGCAACTCGCCCCGAACGATTTTGAATGGCTCGTGCAGTTGGCCGAGTTGCAGGTGCGCTCGGAGGATCTGGGGGGCGCGATCGACAGCCTCGAACGGGCGATCAAACTGCCGGCGCTCGATCCCAAATCGACGCCCTCCATCGTTCTCAAGAATCAGTTGGGACAATGGTATTTGGCGCTGCAGCGTTTGAACGACGCGTCGCGCGTGCTGGAACCGGTCTTCGCCGCCGTTCTCGATCCGCAGGAATACAAACTCACTCCACAAATTCGCAATCAGATTCTGGCGAACCTGAGTTTTGAAAAATTCGGAGACATTTTCCTCGAGGGAGACAAGCCCGAGCTGGCGATCAAGGCGTTCACCAAGGCGATTGAAAAGCGGAATGGCACGACCGGCGATCTGAGTTTTCAACTGTCGAGGGCGTACCTGAAGAACGGGGACGCCGAGAAGTCGCTGGTGGAGATTCAGGCATATATCGACGGTCAGAGGCAGTCTAAGCGGCAGTCGGCGTATGATCTGTTCGCGGACATTCTGAAATCGCTGGGACGATCCGCCGAGCTGCTTCCCCGGCTGGAAAAGGCGGCGGAGAAGGATCCGCGTAACCCGTTTTTGCAGTTGTACATCGCCGACCAGTACGCCGCTGCCGACCGGTTGGAACAGGCCGAAGCGCTCTTCAAGAAGACCCTGGCGGTCTCCGCCGACGCTCGTGGTTACGCGGGCCTCGCGGGGGTTTACCGGAGGCAGAATCGACCACTGGAACTGATCGCCGCGTTGGGAGGCTCTTATGGCGAATCGGGAAGTCTGAAGCTGGTCGACCGGGAACTCAAGGCGGTTGTTTCGGACAAGGCGCTGTTAAATTCCGTGTTGCAGGCGGGGCGCGAACAGGCACAGAAGGATCCCGGGAAACTGAAGTACCCCGCAGGCTACGTGCTGGCGCATCTGGCCGCCGAAGGAAGACAGACTGATATCGCAGTGGAGTTCTATCGGTTTTTGTTGCGGATTCGGGGGGATCGTCGTCCCGCGTTGTATGAAGAACTGGGCCAGCACTTGATGGAAGTCCGGAGATTCGATCAGGCGGCCGACCTCTACAAAGAGGCTTATGACGCTGCGGGGACGCCGAACGAAAAGTCTCAGTACTTGAATTCTCGCGCCTACGCGCTGGCCTTGGGGGGACATGCCGACGAGGCGCTGTCGATCGTGAGGTCGCTGATTGGCTCGGATGAACGGAACCCGTTTTATCTGTTCCGCGAAGCGTGGATTCTGGGACATGCCCGGCGGTTTGACGATTCGATTCGGGCGTACGAAAAACTCCTGGCCGACTTCTCGGATCGACCGCAACTGGTGCGAATCGTTCGTTCGGGGCTCTCCAACGTCTACGTGGCGAAGGGGGACATCCTGAAGGGAGAGCAGATTCTCGAAGAGGTTTTCCGAGAGAGTCCCGAAGACATCTCGGTCAACAACGACCTGGGATATCTGTATGCCGACCAGGGGAAGAATCTGGAACAGGCTGAGAAGATGTTGCGGAAGGCCGTTGAGGCCGAGCCGGAAAACGGAGCGTATCTCGACAGCCTGGGCTGGGTGCTGTTCCGACTGGGAAAAGCGGAAGAAGCGTTGCCTCTGATTCAGAGAGCGGTTGAAAAAGGACAAGGTGCCGGAGACGAAACTCTGCTGGAGCATCTGGGTGATGTTCTCGATCGCCTGGGACGTTCGGCCGAAGCGATTGACGCCTGGAAGAAGGCGGTCGAGATGGGGAAGAAGTCCCCGTATCCCGATCCGGCACAAGTGGAGCGAACCGAACAAAAGTTGAAGGCGCGGGAAATGGATGGGGGGAAGATTCCTTCTGTCGATCCCGAGGCCCCGTGACGTGTGATTAGGAGACGCAGTGATGTCTCCACCCCCAGCCGACAGCGGCTGGATTCGTGCCGGGTGTGGTGCCCGGCGGTGCATTGTAGAAGCGACGCCATCGTGGATGGCGCAAGATTGATCAGGACGTCATATGGCCGGCCATTCCCATTCCGCGAACATCGCGATCAGGAAAGGGGCGCGCGACAAAAAGCGTGGAGCGTTGTTCGGTAAACTGAGCCGAGCGATCATAGTCGCGGCCCGACATGGTGGTGGTGACCCCTCCGCGAACTTGAAGTTGCGCTACGCCATCGACAAGGCACGCGAGAACAGCATGCCGAAGGAGAATATCGAGCGGGCGGTCAAGAAAGGGTGCGGCGAACTCGAGGGGGAAGATCTCGCCGAACTGGTCTACGAAGGTTACGGACCCGCAGGAGTCGCGGTGATGTGCGATATTCTCACCGAGAACCGCAATCGGACTGCGGGCGAAGTGCGCAAGATCTTCGAACTCAACGGGGGCAACCTGGGGGCGACCAATTGTGTCGCCTGGATGTTTGAACGGAAGGGGCTGTTTCTGGTCCCCGCGAAGAACGTCGAAGAAGACCGGCTGATCGATGTGTCCCTGCAGGCGGGAGCGGACGACGTCAAGTTGTCGGGTGAGACGTTCGAAGTGCTGTGCGACCCGGCAGCGTTTGACGCGGTGAAGCAGGCGCTGGAGGGGGCCAAGATTCCGACCGAACGGGGCGAGATTTCCCGGCTGCCGGGCAATACGGTCGATCTCGACGTCGAGCAAGCCCGGCAGGTGCTGACACTGATCTCGGAACTGGAGGATCACGAAGACGTGCAAAGTGTCACCGCGAACTACAGCATCCCCGATGAGTTGGTCGAAGCGGTCTCGGCGGCTCTCGGGTAACACGGAATGATCGAATTTCACTGTTCCGCCTGTGGCAAACTGCTGAGAACCACCGAGGACAAGGTCGGGCTGACCGCCCCCTGCACCGGTTGCCAGGCCCCCGTCATCGTTCCGGCCGAGAGCGAGCGCCGGTCGAGTGACAGTAGGAACGGAGGGCGGGTTCGGGATTCGGACGGAGGGGCGACGCGTCCCTGTCCGATGTGTGGCGAACAGATCCGGGCGAAGGCGTCGAAGTGCCGATTTTGCGGCGAAAACCTGGAAAGCGACGACAATGCCGATTCGCTGCAGGAGCCGCATCGCGGCACGCTGATTCTGGCGTTGTCGATTGGCGGGTTGTTCACCTGCATGGGGGGACCGTGTGGAATCCTCGGATTGGTCCTGAGTATTCTGGTTTTGGTATTTGCCGCTCAAGATTTGCGCGCGATGGACGAAGGACGTATGGATCCAACCGGTCGGGGGCTGACCCAGGCGGGGAGGATCATCGCGTGGATTCAGATCGCCCTCATCGCCTTCCTGATTGTGTTCTACCTTGGACTGTTTGTCATCGCGATTATCGGTCAGAACGGGAACATGGGCTGAGCCGGCGTGGCACAATGGTCGAGTCGACGTGTTCAAGATGCGGCGGACCACTTACGCGGGAGGATGGTCGTTGTTGGACCTGTGGAAAGGGGGCGGCTGGCCCGAATCGGGCGGCCGGGTCGCGCACGGGGGAGGGGGCCTTGGTTCCACACCGCGCGGTGAAGCTGCTCGCGTATTCGGCGTTGAGCTACGTTGTCTGTTTCGGATTCGCGGTCGCCGCCCTGATGATGGCGAAGCACGATTTGCGAGAGATGGACGCCGGGCGGATGGATCCGACGGGACGAAACCAGACCGAAGCGGCACGGGTCATGGCGATTGCGAACCTGTGGTTGCATGTCGTGGTGGGGGTGTTGATCGTACTCGGGACAGGTCTGATTCTCGTGTACGAATTTTATCGCTAGGATTCGGAACCTGTCGTCGACGTGACGCGGCTCTGGATGGATTGAAACCTACGTCCCCTCACTCGGTGGATTGTCGTGGCCATTGAATTTGACTGCCCGTACTGTGGCAGAACGCTGAAGACGGCGGACGAAAAAGCGGGAGTTCAGGCGAAGTGCCCTGGGTGTTCCGAGGTGATCACCGTTCCTGGCACCCCTCACGCCCCAAAAGTCTCCCGTACTCCCGAACCTCCGACGCGTCCCGTGGAACGTGACGCGGACGATTCGCCCTCCCCGGTTCGAGACGAGCCTGTGGGAGAGTTCAAAACCTGCCCGATGTGCGGAGAGAAGATTCGGGCCCAGGCGGCGAAGTGTCGGCACTGTGGCGAAGAACTGCGAAAATCGAAGGAGCGCGAATTCCAGCCGACGAGGGTCGAAATCGGGCCAATTTTCAACGAGAGCTGGGAAATCTTTCAGAAAAATGTCGGTCCCTGTGTGTTGCTCACTCTGGTGACTGCGGGAATTTGGCTGGTCACCCAAATTCCCGGACAGATTCTGCAAGCTGGCGTCAACCAGGGGGGGCTGGACCCTGCAATCGTGTTCGTCGGGCTGATGGGGGTGTGGGTGCTGCAGTTGGTGGCGACCTTCCTCATTGCGGCGGGGCAGGCGATCTGCTTCCTCAAGATGGCGCGGGGTGAGGAAGTTCAGGTAGGGGACCTGTTTCAAGGGGGAAAATTCTTTCTCCGGTCGGCGGGTTCCACCATAGTCTACGAGATTCTGAAGGCGCTTGGCCTGGTGTTGTGTATCGTCCCGGGGGTTTTCGTGATGCTGGTCTTCTGGCCCTACATGTTTGTCATCGTTGATCGAGACGAGGGTGCGATGGAGTCGTTGGGAACCTCGCGCGAACTGACCAAAGATAACCTCGCGACCGGTTTCCTGATGGGGCTGTTGTTCTTCGGACTCAATCTCGCGGGCGCGTTGGCGTGTCTGGTGGGGTTGTTGTTCTCCATGCCGCTCGCCTTGCTGATGACGGCGGTCGCTTACCTGAAGATGAGCGGTCAGAAGACCGCCGGGGATTTGCAATGAGCATCCAATTCCACTGCCCGAGCTGTGACAAGCTCCTGACCACCAGCGACGACAAAGCCGGGGCGCGTGCCAAATGCCCAGGCTGTTCGGAATACGTCACCGTCCCGGCGGCTGCCGGTCCCGCCAGGGAACCAATGGCTGCGGAACCGCCGGTTGTCGCGCCACCACGGTCTGCTCCCGTTCGGTCGGGGGCATCCAGCGAGGGGGGAGCCAGTTCCAGCGATGGCGAGCGCAAACCATGCCCGATGTGCGGCGAGAGCATTCTCGCTTTGGCGACCAAGTGTCGTTATTGCGGCGAAGTCTTGACCGATGTCGTCGAAGCCGGGGAGGGGGAATTCGATCCGACTCCGGTGGCAGTGGGAGAGATCTTCAATCCGTCCTGGGAGATATTCAAGGACAACATCGGCATGGGGGTCGGTATCTCCCTCTTGGCGGGGCTGCTCCCCGCGTTGTTGTGTGGACTCCCGATCCTCATTCTGGCGATTCTGGTCGACGAACGCGCGATTCCCGAAGAACTTTTTTTTGTCACCATGGTCCCGCTGGTTCTGGTGGGGATGGTGCTGGGGCTGTTCCTCACGCTGGGACAGACGCGGGCATTCTTGCAGATGGCACGCGGCCAACCGGTTCAGATATCCGACCTCTTCAAGGGGGGGCGGTACATGCTCCCTGCGCTGGGAGCCTCACTGGTGTTTGGCCTGATGTACCTGTTCGGCCTGGCGATGTGCTACATCCCTGGCATTTTCGTCCTGCTGATTTTCTGGCCCTTCCTGCACCTGATCGTGGATGAGCAGGCGGGAGCGATGGAGTCGCTGTCAAAGGCCCGGGCGATGACCACCGGCAACCTCGGGACGACCTTTATTCTCGGGCTCATCGCCTACGGCGTGATTCTGGTCGGTGAGATGGCCTGTTTTGTGGGGGTGCTTTTCGCCCTCCCACTGGTGTCGCTGATGTTCGCCGTCGCGTACCTCAAGATGAGCGGCCAACGGACCGTGAAGGGTTAGGCCGTGGATTTTTCTCGTTCCACTCTGCCCAGAGCGAGACGTCAACTCGGTCGGACGGTCCGGCTTTCCCAAGACTTCGTCCGGCTCGAGCGCAATAGTACGTTCTCGGCCGCGTGACGTATTAAAACGAAACGACCCCCGACGGAACAGTTCCATCGGGGGTCGTGATTCGCTTGATTTCAGTCGATTGCGGTCGGTCTGAAGTCAACTTCACAGGCTTCGGTTGATTAGCTTCGCAGACCGAACAGGTTCGCGAGTCCGCTCTTCTTGGCCTTGTTCTGGGTCTTCAGCCGCGAGGGGAAGTAGGCGGCCGGTTCCGCTTCGGCGGGTGCCGGAGCGAGGGTCTCGTCAGCCGGGGCGTCCACCGCGGGAGCGGCTTCCGTCGCGGGAGGAGCGTAGGGGGACGCCGCGGGAGCGGTCGTCGGAGCGGCCGACGGAGCGCAGTTCGTGGCGGCGGCGACGCACCGGTTGGCGGGCGGGCAGCACTTCGATTCGTGGCAGTTCTTCACTTCGTAGCCGCACGATTCGAGAGCCCGTTCCGCGGCCCGGCGAACACCACGGTCGCAGTCGGCCAGGGCGTTGGTCAGGGCGGCGACAACCGTCTGCGAGCAGCAGCAGGTGTTCTTGCGGGTCTGCTTGTGAATCTGCTGAGCGGCTTCCTTGCGGACGTTTTCGTCGCAGTCGTTCAGAGCGTGAGCGAAGGCACACATGATTTCGGGATTGCAGGCACATTCGAACCGGCCCAGCTTAATCAGGGCACGGCGACGATTGCGGGCGTAGCAGCCAGTCTGCGATTCGTAGATCAGTTGAGCGACTTCAGCGGCATTCGAGACGCAGCAGCGGGTCGCTTTGGTGGCTCCGGCGTCGCACGCTTTCGCGGGAGCGGGAGCGGCACAGCCGGGGTCAGCAACCTTGGCACACCGGGCGGGAGCGGCGCAACCGGGGTCAGCGACTTTCGCACACTTCGCGGGGGCGGCACATCCCGGGTCAGCGACCGGAGCGCATTTCGCGGGGGCGGCACAGCCGGGGTCAGCGACGGGGGCACACTTGGCGGGAGCGGCACAGCCCGGGTCGGCGGCCGGCGCGCACTTGGCGGCACACGGCTTCACGCAACGGGATCCGCAGCCCTTGTCGCACGACTTCTTGGGGCCACAGCCAAACAGGCTCCAGCCCTTGCCGCACCCCTTGTCGCAGCTCGCCGCCTTGGCGACGCAAGCGGCTCCATTCGATCCGCAACCGGCTCCGTTGGAACCACAGCCCGCGCCGTTGGTTCCGCCGCTTCCGCTGGTGGGGGCACACGACCCGCACGCCTGCTTCGAGCAGGAGCGCTGGTAGGTGCAGACGTTTCGATGATTTGGCCGGCAAATCACAGGCTTGCTGGTGCAAGGCTGATAGGCGGGAGCGCAACCGCACCCCTTGTCAGCCCCGTGGCCTCCCAATGGAGCGCAGGTTCCGGCGTTCGCCGACCCCACGAGCCCCAACATTGCCAGCACGGCTCCACAGAGTTTGGTCCATTTCATGTGACAGAGTCTCCTTCCCTTGATTACTGGTCGGCCAGACGTGGTGGGAAACCACGTGCGACCAGACTCATCGGTACCGTCGGGCTGATCCCCAGCCCGAGTAGATCCTCGGTAACTCCGATGATCCTTGTTTCCGACACATTCGAGTGAGTCGGAAGAGCAGGACTGACCCCAATGATCGGCCCGAAATCGGATTGGTCTTGAATGCCCTAAGTTGCTATTTGCACTGGAAGTTACGTCAATACGGGGCCCGGATATTCCGCTCTTGCGGGTCGTTCCGGTAAGGAGGAATTTGCGGGCCGCGAATCCGTTACAGACGGTACGCGCTGGTCAAGCTGTATCGTCTGGAGAAAGCGGGCAAATCTCTCCGAAGGTGCCCGGAAGGCCGGTGGATCCGAAGAAATGACCGGAGGGAAGCGACTCCCTGCCGGTGTATCGAGTGCGACTGCTTTAACGGGAATGTCCGGAGTAATTCACGGATTGGGAGTCTTCGTCGTGGCTGTGTCATTTGACGTCACGAGACGTAGCTATTCACACAGCCTGTGACGAGTGAAGAGTCCGCGCGAGTCCATTGGATTCGCGCGGAATCGCCCGTATGTCCTGACAGTTGACCGGGGCCGGTGTGATCGGTTATCAATGACTGCCTCCAGATTGTCAGCGAATTCTCTGCTGGCGAGGGGACGTGGTCTCTTCGAGGACTGCTGGTCAGTGAACCAATTGTCAGTGAATTTCTGGTCAGTGTGTGGCGTTCCCGATCGATTTGATGGCGCGAACCGAACATGAAGATGCTGTTGACGCTCAGTCCAGGACTTGAATCACGGTCGACTGCGGATATCGTGGTTCTGGATTGGGAGCGGAAAGAGATCATCGATCGATACCAATACACGCACACCATTTATGAGAATAGCCATAAGGGGTTTGCAGGGGCGAGTGTGCGGGAAGGCCGGTTGTATGCCACGACCGAAACGGAAGTTCTCGAATTCGAAATGGCACCATTGCGGCTGGTTCGGAGTCGGTCGCTGCCGTACTTCAGCGATGTGCATCATGTGGAACGATCCGGAGATTCGTTGTTTTTAGCGAATTCCGGCTTGGACACGATCGAAGAACTCGACTTGGAGCTGAATCCGAAAGCGACCCATTTTCTCATGGAGCCGTACTCGCGGCGGATTCGGAGTATCTACCGTACCGTCGCGTTGACTCTGAGAACAACTTGGTTGAAGTTGAGGGGTGGGAGGAAAATGTACAACCACCTGACACATGTCTCCCACTTTGCCAATTTGCGAAAACTGCTGAATCCGGCGGCGTTTCATCGATCCGGCGAAGATGTCAGGCGGTATGACCTGCGCCCGCATCCACTTCATGTGAATCACGCTTTGAAAGTGGGAGATGACATTTGGGTCACGTTATGGACTCCCGGGGAGGTCGTGAGTCTGAAAACAAGAGCTGTGATCGCGGGCAACCTTGGGTTGCCGCACGACGGCACCGTTTACGGAGACTCGTACTACATCACCGATTGCAAAACCAATATCCTGCGGATATTTGATTTTGATCCGACGACACAGACCCTCGGAAAGTTGAGGGAGGAGGTTTCCGTCGTGGAACGCAACCAGGGATTTTTGCGTGGCGTGACGTACGACGAAAACGCCGTGTACGTCGGGTTGTCCGCGCGTCGGGATGCGCCGCCGGAGTTCCGAACCGCACGGGTTCGCGCATTGGAGCGGGGAATCTGGAAATCTGTGGGTGAGTATCAGATACCGCCCGAACTGGGGATGTCGGTCTTTTCGCTGATTGACGTCTCATCGATTTACGACAAAACCTAGCCGTTTTCCACCGCGTCTTCGTGTAAGCCACCGTTGAACCGGATGGAGGTTCATGGCCCACGGGCGGGATGTCCGCTTCCTACGGAGCTACGAGTAAGTCATTGATGAGTCAGACCCGCTTGGCGATTCGCAGCGTGTTATTCAATTTCGGGAATTTGGTTTGCAGCATCGCGCTGGCGTTTGTCGTCCCTCCAATCCTGCGCAGTCGGTTGGGTGCGGAGCAATTCGGTTTGTGGCAGGTGCTGATGGATGTCGTGGGTTACTACAGTCTGTCGGATCTGGGGGTGGGACGCGCGACGACCAAGTATCTGTCGCAATACAGCGGACCGGCCGATCGCACGACCTATTTGAGCATTCTTTCGAATTCGCTGATTGCGAATCAGCGACTGGCGGCGGGCACGTTTGTGGTCGTCATCGTTGTCTCCTTCATCTTCCCACTGTTTTTTCCACTCCAGAGCGAGTCGGATTTCTACCTCCGGATTGTGGTATTTTTCAGCGGATTCAAGGTCTGTGTCGGTCTGTTGGGTCACGCCTACGAATCGGTTCCCCGCTCCCTTGGCCGACTCGATGTGGTCAGCACCATCCAAGCCGGGACCAACCTTGCTGGCTCTTTGGCCATGCTGATCGCACTGTGGAACGGCGGGGGCCTGCTGGCACTGGTCCTCATCCAATTGTTGATCGAGGTGATCAAGCGATCGATTCAAATATCGATCGTGCGGCGATTCGTCGAGATTCCCTCCGAGGGATTGCCCCCGTTGGCACCAGACATCATCAAGAAACTCTTCAGTTTCGGTTTTCTGGCCATCCTCATCCAACTCGCGCAGCGCGCGGGGTCGTTGAGCGGCGCGCCACTCATTGGATTGAAGTACGGGCTCGAGGAATCGGGAAACTTCGGAATCGCGCAGGGACTTTCGACACGTTGTCGTGAATTCTCCAGGTCGATCAGTGATGTGGTAATGCCCGCCGCCGCCCGGTTAGACGTGCGGGCGGATGCCAAGGTCTTGCTCCGTGTCGCGGTGGTGAGCAGCAGAATCCTGGCAGCGATTTGCCTGGTGTTTGTTGTCGATGTTTTCATTCTGGGACGCACCTTCCTTCAAAACTGGTATCACAACGACGATGTAACACAGGCGACCTATCCTCTGGCGTGTGTCCTCATCCTCGCCACGTTCATCAGACTTCCCGCAGTCGGAGTTTGCCAGACACTCGAGGGAATGGGCGTTATGGCCTTGTTGAGCCGACTGTCGGTTTTTGAGGCGGTTCTGACACTTGCCTGTCAGGCGACTCTGCTGTTCCCGTTTGGACCGATTGGTGTCGCCTGGGGTGTCTTGATCGCCCAAGTGGTGTGCAACGGGATCTGTTTACCGATTTTTGCTGCGAAAATCCTGGATTTGTCGCCGTTAAAGCTGGTCGCCAACATCTATTTTGTGCCACTTTTGACGACAATTCCCGGAATTGCCCTGGCAGTCTGGTTCGATCGATATTTCCCAGCCCCCAACATGTTGACGATTGCCGCCCAGTTTAGTGCCGTCGGGATCGTCATCGCAGGGGCCACATTCTTCATCTGCCTCGACGCCGAGGGGCGTGCCGCGGCTTGGAAGACGCTGGCGGACGTGTGGCGTAAGATATTGAAAAAGGGGAAGGCCGCCCCTCAAAAGCCTGAGGACCGTTCCAAATAGTCCGTCTGGTCGTGGGGTTTCCCCGTTACGTCAAATGGCATCGGAGTGATGTCGTTGACTTTTCCGGGTGCACGTCAGCTTTTGCAGTTTGCGTTTGGAAGATTGGATAGTTTGGGTCGACGTGTGAAGGGGCATCCGGGTCGAGTCTCAAGGTGAGCCGCAAGCCGACGATCATCACAAAGTGCTGCGGCACGGACCTGCAGGATGGCTTC
>CAMATH010000177.1 GCA_945860955.1 Planctomicrobium piriforme | reverse complement strand
GCGGCTGCGGGGGGCTGCGCAGGCTTTGAACGCCCCGTGACGGCCAATTGGGACGGAAAACGTAAGTCAAACCGAGTTTTTGCCAGCCAGGCGTGCGAGGTCGCCAAAAGTCCGCCGCTTCGCGGCGGACTAAAACGACAGACCCCGAGCCGGATGGGGTCTGGGGACGTGAATCGTCAGATTTGACGCCGTGCGGGGTAAATTCCGCCCGCGTGCGGTGGGAGTGGCAAACAGTCAATCCTCGCGGGCCGCCGAGCCTTCTCGCGGAGTTCCGGTTACACCCGTTACTTTTTGGCAGGAGAGGTCTTTTCGGAACCGGGATCCTGTTTCGCTCCGCTCGCCGCGTCCCGCGACCGCCCTTTTCTCGGCTCAGACTGCTGAACTGCGGCCACGCGAAAGCCCAGGTCGAAGTCCCGGTTGGACGGCCGGCTCCTGCCGCGGTACGCCGCGCGGCAGTACCGCGCGTCGCCGTACCAGGAGCCGCCCCGGATCACCCGGGACGAGCCCTTCGCTGGACCGGTTGGGTCGAGTCCCGGCGTCGCATCATAGTCGCTCTCCCAGTCCTGACACCACTCCCAGACGTTCCCGTGCATGTCGTACAATCCGAACGCATTCGGGGCGAGTGTTCCCACCGGGTGCGTTTGATTCTCCGAATTCGCGTCGTACCATGCGTAGTCGCGCAATTGCTGTTCGTCGTCGCCAAAACTGAACCGTGTCGTCATTCCTGCCCGGCACGCGTATTCCCATTGCGCCTCAGTTGGCAAGGAATACACATAACCATTTGGCAAGACACCGGAGGCGCGATCACGCTCTGTCAATTTCTCGCAGAATTCTTGCGCATCCTCCCAGCGCACTCGTTCCACCGGTGCCGACGCTCCTGATTTCGTAAATGAGCTCGGGTTCTTTCCCATGACCGCTTCGTACAGTGCCTGTGTCACCTCGTGCTTGCCCAGGTAGTAGCCCTTCGAGAGTGTAACCGGGTGAAGCGATTCGTCTGTGTCGCGTCCGATTTCTCCGTCTGGGCTTCCCATCCCGAACTGTCCCGGCGGCACGAAAACCAGCTCCGTCGCTCCCCCTCGTCCCTCGGGGTCGCCGCCGGCCTGGTTTTCTGGGCTGCCTTTACTAGTGCTTGAACGCTGAACTGCGGCCACGCGAAAGCCCAGGATGAAGAGCCGGTAGGACGGCTGGAGCCTGAAGCGGTACGCCGCGCGGCAGTACAGCGCGCCGCTGCTCCAGGAGCCGCCCCGGATCACCCGGTTCGAGCCCTTTCCCGGACCGGAAGGGTCAATTACCGCACCAGGCTTGTAATCGTCGTACCAGTCGTGGCACCACTCGTCTAGATTGCCATGCATGTCGAACAACCCCAGAACGTTCGCCTTGCGTTTTCGCACCGGATGCGTTGTATCCTCCGAGTTCGCATTGTACCAAGCGAATTCGGGCAACAGCTTCTCGCTTTCACCAAAACTGAATTGCGTCGTAGTTCCTGCCCGGCACGCGTACTCCCATTGCGCTTCCGTCGGGAGACGGTACTCCCACCCCTCCGGCAATCGCCCCTCCCCCCGCTCGCGTGCCGTCAGTTTCTTGCAAAACTCCGTCGCCTGTTCCCAATCGACACTTTCGACGGGTGCCAGCAACCGCACGTTTTTGAGACCACTCGGATTCTCTCCCCCCATGATCTCGACGTACTCCCCCTGCGTCACTTCCGTCACCCCCAAGTAAAACGGTTGCGTCAGAGTCACTTGGTGCTGTGTCTCGTCGTTCGATCGCCCCTCTTCGTCTTCCGGACTCCCCATCAAAAATGTCCCCGGCGGGATCCATTTCAATTCCAGTGTGCGAATCTGCGAAGATTCCAACGTGAATTCGGCGGCGTTCTTTCCCAAATCGGCGCGGGTGAACTGAACACCGGGAAGCTCGGGTTGCGAATCCTTTTCGGTCCGGTCGAATTGAACGGCATACTTGGCCCCCTCCGCCGGAACGGGTTCGCGGGCCGTCCAACCTGTTCCCCACGCCCCGACCCGTCGCGGCTCTTCCGCGCCCCGGGGCGTTTCCCACAAGACCAACCGCTCGGCCCCCGCGCCGGTGACATTCCAATAAGCCGCCGGAGGCTTGGCCCAATCGTGCCAGGCGAGTCCCGCACAGAGCAGTGTTCCTAACGCCGCAGTCGCCAATGCGACCTTGTCAATTCGGCGCAGTGGCACCGCATCCAGTCGCGCGATGCCGATCTCGGGCGCGATCGCCGCCAGCCGTTGCCGAGCGTGCGGGTCGGTGGGCGCGACCCGCAACGGCGCTCTTTCTTTATCGATCGACGAGACCGTGAACGCTTCGAGACTTTTCTCCAGATAACGCCCGACCGGCGAACTCGCCAACCGACCGAGTTCCACCAATTGCCCCGGGTTGGGATCGATTTCCAGCCGAACCCGCGCCAGGGCCGCCTGCCAAGTCAGTTCCGCCATGTTGGGCGTGCCGGGATTCTCCGAGATAGGCTTCGCCTTCTGCAGTTGTTCTTCGATGAATTCCAAGACGTCGAGCTGCCGCGCGGTGCTTCGGCGGGCCAGCCAGGTCTGGCGAAGGGCTCGTAACGTCGGCTGGTCAAAGACAATCCCCGCCGCTTCGACGGTACTCCCTTCCAGCCGATAGATTCGCTGAATGGCGCTGGCGGGAAGATCTGTTTGGAGTTCCTCGCGCAGGCGGTGGGCGAGTGCCGGGCTGCACGGTTGCAGGCAGGCGCAGTCGGCCGCCCACAGCAGGGCGTCTTCCAATTGCGCTTCGAGATACACCTCGTCGCTCGGTGCCCGCGAGCGAATGGGGAGCGGTCGGGGGGGCGACTCGTCGCTCTCGTCCGGACGCCGGCCGACCGCGAAGCGGGCGAATGCCTCTTGCAACCCTTGCGACGTCGCCGGGAAGACTGGCAACCCCTGGGCTCGTGGAACGTCGCCGCTCGACGCGCGAAACCGCTCTTCACGCAGGTCGAGCCAGGCGATGCGGGGCCACTCGGCGAGCTGTTCGAGCGAGGCGAGCGACCTGCCGTCGACAAAACTCGCGCCGTCGGTGAACAGCAACACCGCCTCCCGATCGCGGTCCCGCCGCAGCTCGGCGAGTTCCACGATCGCGCCGCGGTCACCGATCAGCCGATCGGCCGATCCACGAATCCGATATCGGCTGTATTCGACGCCGGTGGTGCGCAGACGGTCGCACAACTGATCGATGAGCGGGGTGCGAAAATCGGGATGCGCCAGGGAATCTTCGAGAATCACCACGCTACGCAGCAGTTTGTGTGGGAGAAACCGCAGCCGGGGGAGACCACCGGCGCGAATCGTCTCGCGGACGCTGCGGGGAGCGTCGAGTTTGCCGCTGTCGACTTCGGTCGGCAGAAAATCGAGCTGATCCCCCAGCCGTTTCGCCTGAGAGCGGGTGATCAACGGCTTAAGTTCGCCTCCGACCGAGGCGAACGAAAACCGCTCGTTCCCTTCGTTTTCGCGCGACGGGAACGGCTTGTCGCGGGGGAGCTGGCGGTACTGCAACACGTAAACGGCAAGGCCGGCGAAGGCGCACAGCGACGTGGCGCCACCCCCCAACCAATAGCGCCAGGCAGTGGAATAAACCAGCGGTCGAAACTCGTGGCGGATGGCGGTGGGGAGGCCGGTGGGATCGGTCGCCGGGTAGCGGATGGGAGGAAAGGTAAAGTCGGGGGGAGGTGTTAATTCCAGCGTGCCGGTGCCGCGCAGCTTCGACATCACGGGGGGCCAGAGCGAAACGGCGTTCAGCAGCACCGCCCCCCGACGGTCCCCCTTGTTGGCGGGTTTGAAAGAGACGGTGAACGCGACAACTTCTTTAGGGGCGAGTTTTCGCCCGACCAGTCGATCGAGTTGGTCGGAAGTAAAGTCCCGGTAATCGCCGGCGATGGCGAGACTGGTGATTTCGGCGGAATCCTTCGAACTGGAATTGTGAATTTTCAATTGCAATTCGGTCGATTCACCCGTCGCGTGGGAACCGAAGTCGAATTCGGCCGGACTGAGAGTGAGGTCTGACTTCGCAAAAAGTGGAGCGGGTTCGATCGGGTGTTTCGTCCACCAGATTATTCCCAACAGAACGAAGAACCCAGTGGCCAATACCCCGAATTGGCCGAATTTTCCCTGCCATTCGCGGCTGGGCCACCCCGGCCTTTTGGCGGCAGGATCCAGCTTGGAATCGCGCGGTTCCGGCGGGAGTTGAACCGACACGAGAGTCTGCGGAGCTTGGGGTGTCGCCTCCACCGATGCTGCGTCGCGCAAGTCGGCCAGAGCCCGCGCCAAGTCGATGGGGGCGACGTCGCCCCCCTGTCGGCTCACCTGAAAAAAACTCTTGAACAGCCGATCGAACGTCCGGCGTTCATTCGGTTCGCGGGCGAGCAGCAACCGCAGCGTTTCCTGAATCGCGGAGAGTGTCCAGTCGCGGCGCGTCGAGAAGACCCGGTGAAGGCGCTCGACATCGCGGATGCCAACCTCAAGCCGCTCGGCACGGAGCGCGTGCAGAAACTCCTGGAGCAGAACGGGACTCATGCGGGCGAATTTGTCACCATTGCTGTCGTCCACGGCCGGTGTCACTCCATCTCGGCCAGCAGTTCCGTCCAGCTCTCGACGTCGAGCATCCGTATGGCGAGCCCCTCGATCACCGCCGGTTCGGTGATTCCGGCCACAGCCCGACGGATCTTCGTCGAGGGCTTGCCAAACCGCTTCGCTCCCAAGGCGAGGAGAATTCGCCGGGCTTCTTCGCGTCCTTCTTCACGGCCCTCTTCTCGACCTTCTTCAAGAATCGCCTGGTACGTGACAGACTCTTTCATGGAACGAACTCCCCGCAGTAGTTGATTGGCGAACTCCTCGGGGTATTCTAACCCTAGGAGTACGTAAGTGGCAGTCCATAACGAGTCGCCAGCGGATGGTTCGGCCTCACGGTCAAATCGCTTCTCCATATCCCGAATCAGGCGTGGCAATGCCGGCCGGGAAATCTTTGTCAACGGTGCCAATGGAAGCGTTCCGATCCCTCCCGCCAAAATGGCTTCGGGCGGAAGTTGCCACAGGCGGATGAGATCGTATTCGAACTCTAGATACGTCTTGCCGCGCGGCAGCTTGCATTGCAGCTTCCCCGTCAGATGTTTGCCATCGGCCGCCGAGCGAAGCAGAATCGCTACGCTGCGAACCGGCAGCGCATGCCGTACGCCAAGGAGAACGTTGTAGTGCAGCAACCGCCGGCTCAACGTCGCGTCGTGGCTCGCCTGAAACTCCAGGTGCAGAATCCACGGATCGGGCTCATCGACCCGCAAAACCTTGTCCGCCGCCGCCGTCACGGTGGAAACGTCGGCATCAATGACCGAGACCGGCCCGTTGACACCGACGAACCGCGCCCAGTCTTGCGGGTAGTCTTCCGGAAGATGCTTGAGAATGGCGTCGTACGGTTTGGACATGATGCAGAATTCTTTGAGATCGTATCATCGAACGGCACACCAGTACACCAAATCTGTCGACCAGAGAATACACACTGCTTCCTGAACGGCTCGGAATAATGTTAAACCCTGGAATTACCCCTCCTACGGCTTTTTCAACTTCCGCAACGTCGGATAGAACTGAACAAACACATTGTCGACGGTCCCATGCTCCAGATGGCACTGGTAGCACGCCTTGTCGGGGAACGCCTTGGCCGCCTTCGTTCCCAGCGGAAAATCGTAATACGCCCAATTCGATTTTGACCCATCGGGACGGGCGCTGTTCTTGACCGCGACCGCGACCTCCTGTTGTTCGCCCGGAAAGAGCCCCTCGGCGACCAGACTTTTCGGATCGCCGCGCTCGGCTTTGTAAATGTCCAGAACCAGAATCGTCTTGTCGGGAAATTCCCCCGTCCGCTGGAAATGGTCAAACGCCGCCGGGTCGATGTAGACGTTGTGAAAGTTGCGCAGGTCAGCCGGCTTCTTCGAGTCGGGTTCGGGTTCTTTCTTGTCGTCGGAAACCGGTTCTTTGTATTCCAACCCGAGGTTCGAACCCACGAACACCCAGTTCTCGAAACCCTCGGGCAGCAACAGCTCGCCGTTGTCGTTGTACTTCGGCGCAATCGTGGCCGGCTTCGGTTTCACGCGAACAACCTTGGGCTCCTGGGCCGCCGAGGGTTGAAACGCCCCCAGCGCGATCCAGGCACTCACGCCCAGCCCAGCAAGGCCAATCGACAAAGCGGTCCAGCGAGTCCAGTTTGATTTCATGGGGCACTTGTTGTGATGGAGCGTATGCGGGACAGCACGCGGATTGATTGGGCAACCACACGCCGTAGTTGCAGAAGGGTGCCACGGCCAGCGACCAACGGGAGTCGTCCGTGCGAGCGTCAACGGACGCCGCCACCGGAGCAGCCGCCAATTTTTATTCAAACGGGCGGTTGTTGAAAAAAGCTCGGACGGGTCAGCGACCCGTCCTACGGCATGGCGGCAGCGGATTACTTGAAATCACCCGCCGTTGTCAGGAACAGCTTTTTCAGATCAATTCGCTTGCGCAGCGCTTTGACGACGTCTTCTTTCGTCAACGCCTGAATCTTCGCGTCCTGTTTGCCGTAATGGTCCATGGTCCGTCCGGCGACGATGTTGCTCGCCAAGAGCGCGACCATGTTGCCATCGTTCGATCGTGTGATCTGCTGTTGCTGGAGCCAGCCCTGGCGGGCTCGTTCCAGTTCTTCATCGGTGAGGCCATCCTTCAGCAGTTTTTCAATCTCTTCAATGACCGCTTTTTCGACCTTCGGCATATTGTCGGGATTGCTGATGGCGAAGACGCGGAAGATGGCGTTTTCGTCGACCGTCGACGCTTGTAACGATGACTGGATCGTATAACTCAGGCCTTCTTTTTGTCGGATCCGATCCCCCAACCGGGAGGCGAGTGCCCCGCCGCCCAGGACATAGTTGCCGATGGCGAGGGCGGGATATTCGGGATTGTTGTCACGCATCGCCAACGATTCCGCGGCCGCGTAGACCGCGTTCTTCTTGTCTGGAGTCAGGATCTGTTCTTTTCCACCAGCGACGGCGGAGGCGGGACGCGAAATGCGAACATACTTTTGTTCGGTCTTCCAGCCATCGAGCAGGCTTTCCACCGAAGGGACGATTTCGCTCGCGTCGAAATCGCCCACAATGGTCAACTCGCCGTTCTGACCACTCAGGAATTTCTCGTACAAAGCCTTCACATCCGCGATCTCCACCCCCTTCAGCAGTTCGATCTCCTCGGGAACCGTGGGGACATAGCGGGAATCGCCCTTCGCGTACGGGGTCAGGTGGCGGGCGGTGGCGCGCTGGGCGAGCGTCTGTGGATCGGTCAGTCCTTGTTCCAGTCCCGACAGGCTGGCCTGCTTCAACAGTTCCAGTTCCTTTTCGGGCAGGGAAGGTTCTCGCAAAATCTGCCGCAGCAGGCCCAGCACCGCAGGCAACGTCTGGCGGCGGGCGCGAATCGTGAAGACCGCCTCTCCCGCATTGCCCGCGGCAGACACTTGCGCTCGCAGTTTGTCGAACTGATCGTCGATTTCCTGCCGCGACAGCGACTTGGTGCCGCGCATCATCAGGTCGGGCAACAGCTCGGCCGTCGATTGTGTCCCCTTGAGACTGTCGACTGTGCCGTACTTCAGGGACAGCCGCAGCGTCACGGAATTCGCACGGGTCTTCTTCTCGATCAGCGCGGCTTTCACTCCCGACCGCAAGGTCAGTCGCTTCGTCCGTGCGTCGATATTTGCGGGCGAGACGTCAAACTGCTCGCCGGTCGCGACATCTTCCCGCCCCTTGTAACCACCGACAGTTTGTTCCAGGTCGGTGAATTGCGGGATCGTCGCGCGATCGGGAGTCGTCGTCGGCTCGAACAGCCCGACGGTACGATTGTCCGCTTTCAGGTACTTGGCGGCGGCCGCTGAAACCTGCTCGGCCGTCACTTTTTCGAGACGGTCGCGGTAAACGAAGTACAGTCGCCAATCCCCTTGCGCGGCCCAGTCACTCAACTGGATCGCCAGCCGGGCACTCTCGGCGGCCGCGAGTTCGCGCTGCTTCAAACTCATGGTCCGGACGCGCTCGACTTCTTCTTCGGTCACACCTTTGGTGGCCACTTCGTCGATCGTCGCCAGCATGGTCGCCTGCAGATCCGCAGGAGCGGTCCCCGGGGTCGCCTGAGCGAAAATGAGCATCGCACCGGGATCGTGCAGCGAAAATGTCGTTCCCCCCACTGTCGCCGCCTTTTTCGTTTCGACCAGCGATTTGTACAGCCGTCCCGAGACATCCGCCGTCAGTACACCTTCAAGCAGTTCCACTGCGGGAAAATCAGCTTGTCCGCCAGCGGGAACGTGGTAGACCAGCCCCACAATCGGCACTGTCCCTACCCGCCGCAACCGGACGATTCGTTCGCCATCCTGCGCTGGTTCCTCGGTGTACGTCGCGTTCAGCTTCGTCGCCGGCTTCTCCAGGATGCCGAAATACTTCGCGGTCAGTTCCAGCGCCTTAGGCGCGTCGAACTTGCCAGCGATGATCAGCAGGCAGTTGTCCGGTCGGTAATATCGGCGGTAGAAATCGCGCAGATTGTCGATCGGCACCCGTTCGATATCGGCCCGGTTGCCGATGGTGGACTTGCCATAATTATGCCACTCGAACGACGCCGCCAGCATCCGCTGCATCAGCACGCGTTGGGGACTGTTTTCCCCGCGTTCGAACTCATTGCGAACCACGGTCATCTCTGACAGGAGGTCGGCGGCGGCGACATGGCTGTTGACCATGCGGTCGGCTTCGAGCCGCAGAGCGAATTCGAGATTCTCGTTCGATGCGGGGAGCGTTTCGTAATAATTCGTCCGATCGAACCAGGTGGTGCCATTGAATTGGGCTCCCCGTTCCTTCATCGCGGCGGGAACATTGGGATGCGTCGGCGTCCCTTTGAACAGCATGTGTTCCAGCAGGTGAGCCATCCCGGCCTCGCCGTACCCCTCGTGGCGCGAACCGACGAGGTAAGTGATGTTCACCGTGACGGTCGGCTTGGAATCATCGGGCAGCAACAGCAGTTTGAGGCCGTTCGACAGCCGATATTCGGTGATCCCCTCGACGGTGGCCCCCTTCGTCATTCCCTCGGGATCGGCCAAGGCGATTTCTCCTGCGAAACAGAAACAGATCAGCGCGGTCGCCAGGCGGCGTGCGGTCATGGGAAGATTCCCGGATGGTACGGGCGCGGTGGGGAGATCGAGGCGAACGGTTCGCCTCGATAAACAGGCTGCGGTGGCGAAGATGCCGGCCGGATTGTTTAGGCAAACCGTGCGGAAAGTCAATGGTGCGCGGCTTCCAGGATGGTGGACATGCCTTGACCCCCACCGGAAAAGTCCTCCGCGCCCCCCCCGCAAAAACCTCCTAACTGATACTCTGGCGCAGACTTGAGTCCTTTTCGAGTGAATTCACATCCCGACTGTTTCTGCGGTACTTGCCAACCCGATTGTGAAAACTGGATTTCCCTCACCGGAAAGCGATTTGGTACGAATCAGACAAGGACGTCACCCATGCGGATGTTTTCTCAACGACTCATTCTGGCTCTGGTTTGCCTCGTCGCAGTCCCGGCGGCGGTCTCTGCGCAATCCCCACAGGGCCTGCCCCCGGTGAACCTCGGGTTCACCAGCTTTTTGGACGGTGCCCCCCCTGCCGGCCCGGGACTGTACTTCTCGCAGTACCTCAGTTACTACACAGCCGACACGCTGACCGGTGCCAACGGGGCCGCACTTCCGCTGCCCGACCCACAGCTCGACATCTTCGTCTCGCTTTCCCAGTTCATCTACATGTGGGATTACGATATCGAGCTGTTTGGCATCCCGTTGGGTGCGAAGCCGGCGTTGGACGTTCTGGTTCCGGTCATTTCCGCCGACCTCGACTTCTCGGCGCCAACGCCACTGACGGCGAATCATGGCGGCCTGGGTGACCTGCTCGTGGGACCGGCTCTGCAGTTCGATCCGATCATGGGGGAAAATGGACCGCTGTTCGTCCATCGCTTTGAAACGCAGTTCAACATTCCCACCGGGCTGTACGACAGCGCCCACGTCATCAACCCGGGGGCGGGATTCTTCTCGTTCAATCCTTACTGGGCCGGCACGGCGTTCCTTACCCCCAAAGATACCGTCTCATTCCGTGCTCACTATCTGTGGTGTGCCGAAAACAACGACCCCGCAGCGATCCTGGGGCCCGGGGTCACCAGCACCCGCGCCGGAGAGGCATTCCACATCAACTTCGCCGCCGAACATGAGGTTCTCGAAAAGAAGCTCCGCGTCGGCATCAACGGATATTACCTGAAGCAGACGACCGACGCCCAGGTCAACGGAATCGACGTTCCCGACTCCCGCGAACAGGTCCTGGGCCTCGGCCCCGGCGGCATGTTGAGCTTCTCCCAGACACAGCATGTGTTCTGCAACGTCTACTGGGAAACCAACGCCGAAAATCGCCCGGAAGGCTTCAAACTCAACCTCCGCTACGTCCACAAATTCTAGCAAGGGCGCGGCCCTTGACCCGGTCCGAGCTGCCGCTCGAAGTCAGAGACAGCCGCTCCCGATGGTCGCTTGCACAGAGCACGCAGGACGGTTTTCTGGATGTGCCAAATGGATTTGCCGGAGCCGCGCCCGTCCAGAGCCGCGCCCGTCAGGAAGCGGTTGTCGTTTTTCGCTCCCTGCCAGGTGCGGCTCGGCGACTAGTCTTCCCTTCAATTGGCACTTGGTTTGCCGTGATGGTATCCTGAACGCTCGTCCCCGCGCCCCGCCTCCTGGCGGGGCGCCAGGCTGGAGAACATCGCGCATGCCCCCAAGTCCACCCGTTGAATTCGCCGGCTCGACCCGGTTCGAGATCCTGCGTACTTTGGGGTCGGGCGGAATGGGGGTGGTCTACTTGGCGAAGGATCGTGAAACGGGTCAATTGGTCGCGCTTAAGACCATGCGCGATGTCGACCCGACGGCGATCTTCCGCTTCAAGCAGGAATTTCGCTCGCTGTCGGAACTGGTGCATCCGAATCTGGTGCGGATGCACGAATTGTTTTGCGAACAGGATCAATGGTATTTCGTGATGGAGGTCGTCGAAGGGGCGACGACCTTCCAAAAGTACCTGCTGCAAGGGAAACCCGATCCGGTGCCCCAAACGTCGTCACTCCAGGGCGTGCAGCCATCCAACAGTTCGATGGTGGTGACTGAGTCGGGTTCCGATCCCGAAAGCAGGACCCGCGACGCCCAAGACGTCCGGGGTGAAGTCAGTCAGACCAATACCTTCACTCCTGGGAATCAGGAAAACGTATCGAACACGGTCCTCAGTAACCCCCCGGAATACGAAGCGACATTCACCTCGGTCTCGGCGGAATCGGCACCCTCGGAGGTGTCGGCCGATCCGAATGAGACTCCCACGATTGTCCCCTCGGCATCTGGTGCGCCGAGTGCCTCTGTTTCTTTCGTCGCGTCGGACGCCGACGTTGCGGTGATGCCCTTGGCGCGATCGGCCCCAGCCGAGCGCGGCATCCTCGCGGTTACCGACATTCAACGTCTGCGCGACGCCTTTCGACAGTTGACCTCGGGAGTTCGACGACTGCACCGCGCGGGGATGTTGCATCGCGATTTGAAGCCGGCCAACGCACTGGTTTCGAATTCGGGAACAGTCGTCCTGTTGGATTTCGGCCTGGTCGCGGAACTCTCCGCCAAGTCCAAAATTCCCTCCGAGAGAAACCTGGCAGGGACGGTTGACTATATGTCGCCCGAACAGGCCCAGGTTCTGCCCTTGACCGAAGCGAGTGACTGGTACTCTGTCGGTGTCATGCTGTTTCAGGCGCTGACGGGCCGTGTTCCCTTCATGGGAACGCCGATGCAGCGTCTGCAGCGCAAGGTGGCCGCCGACGCGCCGGCACCGACCGACGTCGTTGAAGGTGTCCCCGCCGACCTGAATGCGCTGTGTGTGCGGCTGATGAATCGCGCGCCGGAACTTCGCCCGAAGGGGAGCGAGGTGGCGTCGTTCTTCGGTGCCGACGAATCGCAGGAGGAAGGGGGAGCCGAGACTCTCAGCTTGGTGTTCATCGGCCGGGAGCGGCAGCTCGCGGAACTGGAGGAGGCATTCGCGCAGGTGCGGTCGGGCGAAACGGTGGTGGCGCGAGTGCATGGGCGCTCGGGCGCGGGGAAAAGCGCATTGATCCAGGCATTTCTGGAGCGTTTGAACGAGACCAATCAAGCGACCATTTTGACGGGTCGGTGTTACGAGCAGGAATCGGTTCCATTCAAAGGTGTGGACTCACTGATCGACGCGGTGGCCCAGTTCCTGCGCACCACCGACATTCCCCTGCGGATGCTGATCCCCGAACATGTCACGGCGCTCGCGCGGATTTTTCCCGTATTGAAGCGGGTGAAGTCGATCCATGAGGAATGTCAGTCCGACACCGTCACAAACGACCTCCAGGAACTGCGCCGTCAAGCCTTCGGCGCCTTTCGGGAGTTGTTCTGGCGGATCGGGCGGATTCAACCCTTGGTTGTTTATCTCGACGACCTGCAGTGGGGAGACATTGATAGCGCCGCGCTGCTGGCCGATCTGCTGGGGGGAGAGAGGGCTCCCCGCATGTTGCTGCTGGCCGCCTATCGCAGCGAATATGCCGAGACCAGCGTCTGCCTCCAGGCATTGCTCCGCTGTGAGGCGACCCGCGTCATTCGGTCGAGCCAGCCTCAGGCCGCCCCCGCACCCGAACCTGATAACCCCAACCCGGAGTCGGAGTTTGACAGCAGCTTCGTCAACGGGGGGGCCGCCAAGGCCGAGCTGGCGGCGGAAGCGATCAAAGCGTTGCAGAATCCCTCCGCAGGCTCAACCGCTCAATGGAAGGAAGTGCTCGTTGACGCGCTGACCCTCGACGAAACCCGATCGCTGGCACGCAACCTGTTGCGTCCCGACCTTCCGGACCGGGAGACGAGCGCCGACCGGATCGCGCTGCAGTCGCAAGGAGGGGCCTACTTCGTCCACGAGCTGGCGCGTCATTTGAATTCCGGTTTGGATTTGAACGCGATCACCGGAGATGGTCTCGATGAGGTCTTGTGGGCGCATGTGCGACGCTTGCCTGTCGAGGCGCAGCGGGTACTGGAAGTAGTCGCCGTTTCCGGACAGCCCATCGCGCTGCGCAACGTTCTTGATGCGGCGAATCTGGAATCCATCCCCCCGCGTGTCTTGGCGCTATTGCGTCTCGAACGGTTGTTGCGCAGCAGCGGTCCGGGGATGCAGGCCGAAGTCGAAGCGTTTCACGATCGCGTACGAGAGTCGATCGTCAATCGTCTCGACTCGGGGGTTTTGCGGACCCACCACGCCCGGCTCGCCGACGTGCTGGAACGCAGCGGTGACGCGGAACCCGAGACGGTCGCCGGACATTTGGAAGCTGGGGGAAATCCCGAGAAAGCAGGGAGGTTTTACACCGAGGCGGCCC
>CAMATH010000176.1 GCA_945860955.1 Planctomicrobium piriforme | reverse complement strand
CGCGCCCAGGGAATCCCGACCGCCACGGGCCAATTTCAAGCGGAAATGCAGGTGGAACTGGTGAACGACGGTCCGATCACGCTGATCGTGGACAGTCGGGGAAGCGCGACACGAAGTGCATCCGGGGAGTGAGCCGCGCGAATTTTTTCAATGCAAGCAGAACTGAACACCTTGTCTCAAGATGACCAATCGCAAGGCGGTTAATGCGGCTGGGTCAAGTTGATACTGTGTCTCATTTTGATCTGTTTGTCGGATTGGCATAAACGGAATTTGTTGCGTGTGGGTCGCCATTGGGGTGAATCCAGTGTTTGGCGTCGTTGAGAGTTTGCAGAGGAAAGTACTCGTAAAGCATTAATTAACAGAATGTTGCGATTTTTTTTCACAGATCTTTGAAGATCGTTTCCTGGACATTTCGTCCAGTTTTTAGTGCGCTGGCACTGAATTTGTTCATGCTTCGTAACGCGGTGGTGCGAATTCAGTTTCGCGCCGAGAAACGACCCTGGAACTACACCGACTCGATTCCGCCTCGCCAATCGGTCCGTGTTGACAACGAAGCGAACTCCATATCAATGAACCTCCCTGCTTACCTGGTTCTGAGCCGTGATTCTCGTCTCAGCCAAGATCTCGAGGCGGCGTTGGATCACTGTGCATCCGTGCTTCACCTGGATACGCTTGCCGAGCTGCGACAACACACTGGGCGGTCGGTGCCGCGCGGCGTTTTGCTCGATTTTCGTAGCCCCAGTTCGGGAGGGCACGATGAAGCGGAGCTGGTCAACGAAGTTGCGTCGATGGCGGGGGGGTTGACGGGTTGGGTGTTGGCTCCCAATCCGTGCCCGGAGCCGATCTTGCGGGCTGTCGCGGGACGGTCGTTTCGGGTGACGCACGGTGATGTCTCGATTGAGAAGCTGGCGGACGACATATTGTCGACGATGACCGTCGCGTTCAACGACCGGTCCACGACCCTGCGATCCAATGGCACTGGCCACTCGGGGGATAGTTCCTACAGTGATTTTTCTTCGAGTTCCACCTCGGGGTTTGGCAAGCGGTTTGAGACCGACACGCCCCGGTTGCAGGTAATGCTCCACGACCTCGAGGTCGCCGCCCGCCATGACGTGACAATTCTGCTGATCGGCGAGACCGGCTCAGGGAAGACCTACCTCTCCCGTTTGCTGCATGAGATTTCACCACGGCGTAGCGAACCGTTTATCCCCGTCGCCTGCGGCGCGTTGCCGAGCGACCTGCTGGAAAGCGAAATGTTCGGCCACGCGCGGGGCGCGTTCACCGGTGCCCAGTCCGACAAGGACGGGAAATTCCTGGTTGCTGGCAAGGGGACTATGCTGCTCGACGAGATCGACGTGCTGGGTCCCGACCAGCAGGTAAAACTGCTGCGGGTGATTGAGTCCGGCGAATTTGAACCGGTTGGTTCCAATGTCACCCACCGCAGTCAGGCGCGATTGATTGTCGCCAGCAACTTGGAACTTGAGCCGCTGGTTGAACAGCGAAAGTTTCGGCCGGACCTGTACTACCGGCTGAACATGATGAAGTTCGAAATCCCGCCGTTGCGGAAGCGTCCGCGAGATATTGTCCCGCTGGCCCGGAAGTTCATCCGACAGCATGCGGTCAAGCATGGGGTGCCGATCCGGATGGTCGATCCATCGCTGTTCGCCGCTTTGCAGCAATATCCCTGGCCTGGCAATGTCAGGGAATTGGAACACGTGCTACAGCGGGCGGTGATTTTTTGCCGGGATGGCAATCTGACGATCAATCACCTTCCGAGCAATGTACTCAACGGCCAGCCCGGCCCGGGGAACAGCGGGGACCGGTTTGGATCGGAACTACTGACCAACGATCCGCACAGTGACTCTTCCAAATTGGCTCAACAGCGGGAATTGACCGAGCGCGAGGCGATTGAGCAGGCGCTGCGGGACAACGCCCACAGCCGCAAGAACACGGCAAGGGCCTTGGGGATCAGTCGCGTGACACTGTACAACAAGATGAAAAAGTACGGGATCATGCTGTAGGCAGACGTGGCTTGTTTGCGACTGCAACCGGACGAACCGTTTAGAACCCGTCCAAGATCAATTTCGTGGATCGTGACATTCTTCGGACAAGCCGAACCACGAGTTGCTGAGCAAAGTTGGCGGTCATGTGACATCGACTTCAGTGATGCGCGCCAACCCCGTTGGGAGATTGAAAGCGACTTCTCGAACGCCGCGCACTCTCGGAGAAAACGCTACCTGTACGACAGCCCCGCGAATTCGACCCGGCGCACGTCCAGTTTCACGTTGGAGATGGTGTAATCCTCCCCCGTTCCCGGGGGCCACGCGCGGGTGTCGTTGTCGAGACTCATGCGGAATTCAAACGCGGGGACTGGGCCTTTGCGAGCGGCATTGGCGTCGAAGGCCAGACCGGTCGCTTCCCGATGTTTGTTGTGCAGCAACCGCCGCATCATGTCGAGCAGAGTGCTGTTACTAAGAATCTCGGTCGTGAACAGCGTGTCCTCCCCTTCAGGCTGAAAGGTGGGACTCGAGGGATCGATGACAGTCTCGGTCTGTTTTTCCGGAGCGGGGGTGAGTTCCAGAGTTCGCATATTGAGGATGTCTCCCCGGTCGAGGTAGCTGACCCGGGCGTTCTTCACGAAGAACCCGACCGCCTTCGGATCGCCAGCCGACTTGGACAGATCGAGGAAGATTGCGCCGCGGTACCCGACAATTTCTGTCTGATCTCCCTGCACGACGAGGGCGGTGTTTTCATCGATCCCCAGTCCATGCGGAACCTGGTGATGCTGGGTCACCACCAGCGCCCGGGCAAATCGGCCGCGGATGATAAAGTGTTGATCGACGAACCATTTCGCATCAAGAAATCCGAGACCCGGAGCCGTTTCCTTTCCCAGCGTGATCCCGTGTTCGAGAACGCGCAACTGACTCTCGACCGATCGACACATGATCTGACTCATCACCGCCGCCCCGGCACTTGTGCCGGCGATGACTCCCCCCGCGTTGTACACGTCCCAAACCGCGCGGAGCGCGGGAGTCTGCTCTCCTTCCGACGTCAAGAGCGCCTGCATGATGCGGGCCTGTTGTCCGCCGGTGAAGAAAATGCCGTGCGCAGATCGGATCTGTGCGACGACCGCCGGATCCCGAACCGCTTCGTGAACATCGACCGGCGCGTTTTGAATCGCGATCGGAACAAGAAACGCGTCGGCACCATACTTGTTCAGTGCCGCGATCGAGCGAGATCCCGACACCTGGGGATAATAGGCCGCTGTCGGAAAGACCGCGATGCGCGGGCGAATCTCTTTCGGCTCACCCTTGGCGACCGCACAGTTGTGAGCCGACTTCACGATGCGGCTCCAAACCTCGGCGTTATCGAATCGCAGCCCTCCCCCGACGATCACCAGCGTTCCCTGGGGAACAGGATTTCGACTCGGTGATTCCACCGCCTGACCCCAGACCGCAGAATCGCCGTCGAATCGCCAGGCGACAGCAATCAACAGCAGCAGGAGTATTCGCGAACAGGTTGGTCGCATCGAATCCGCCGGTGTATTGGTTCAACGTGAACCGGAAGAACCGTGGGGCAGAGATCGGGAGAACGTCCCCGATCGTCCGTTCGGGCCGGTCTCAGTGGTATCGTGGTCAATCAACTCATGCAAGTGAGCCTCTGGATTTGGCCGGTCGCGCCAGACTGCGGCCTTCCTGGGCTCCGGCGAACTTTGTGTACCGTTCCGCTGGAATCTATTTGCCGATGCCGTTCGGTTGGGCCTCCTTATGGCTGACGTAGCCCAATGCGCTGCCCAGCCGAACCGTGAAAATCATCCGGTATCAAGTGCGGCAATACACGGCTCTACGAAATCCTCGCCTCCGACCTCGGAGGGCGGTTCATCAGCGCATCCGTTGCCGAAATGGGTGATTTTCCTTCAAACAATACCCGATACACCTCGAAGCAAATTGGCATGTCGATCCCCAGGCGTTGAGCCAGGTTGTACACGCTGCGGCAGGTGGTGACCCCTTCCGGAACCCCGTGAATCGTGGCGACCGCCTCGGCCAGTGTTTTTCCCTGCCCGATCTGCTCACCAACCCGGCGGTTTCTTCCATACCCGCTGCAACAGGTAGTGATCAGGTCGCCAATCCCCGCCAGGCCGACAAACGTGTCCGAGTCGGCCCCCAACGCCAATCCCATCCGGGTCATCTCCACGATCCCCCGACTCAACAGCGCCGCCTTGGCGTTGTCGCCATATTTCAACCCATCGCAAATTCCCGCCGCGATCGCAACCACGTTTTTCAGCGCCCCCGACAGCTCGACACCAATCAGGTCGCGATTGGTGTAGACCCGAAAACGGTCGGTGGTGAATGACTGTTGCAAGCTCTGGAGGAACGCCGAGTCCTCCCCCGCGACGACCACACTGCATGGCAGTCGCCGGCTGAATTCCTCGGCGTGGCTTGGGCCACACAACGTCGCCACGGGGCGCGAGCCGAGCTGTTCGGTGATGATCTCGCTCGGTCGGCGAAATGTCTCGTTTTCGATCCCCTTGATCACGCTGACGACCGGTACCGTCGCGCCGATGTACGGTTTCAGTTCTGTCAGCGATGTGCGAAGGAAACTGGTGGGAATCGCCGCCACGATCAGGTCGGCACCCGCCAGGCCGACCGCGGCGTCGGCGCTCAATTTCAAACGCTGTGGAAGCGGCACGCCGGGCAGGTAACGGTGGTTTTCCCGCGTCCGTTCCAGCTCGGCGTTGCGCCCGGGATCACGTGAAAACAGCGTCACGTCGTGGTCCGGCTTTTCCGCGAGGACCAATGCGCATCCCGTCCCCATGGCACCGCCACCCAAAACGCAAATCTTCCGTGTCATCAGCCGCGCCTGGTCTTGGCCGGCCCTCGTTCGGGAGTCGCCGGCGGTGGGGAAAACAGTTTCTCGTTGGCGGGTTTCGAATCAGCCGCCCGTTTGGCGACCTCAATCGGAACAACCACTTTCAACGTCTGCTTGGGCAGACATTGCGCATCATTGCACGCCTGGTACTGGATCTCAAACACCAGCTCGTCCGATTCCCCCGCAGCCTCAGGAGGAATGACCAGCACCCCACTCACCGCGACCTTCCCCTCCAGGTACCGCGCCGGTGGTGAATCTTCCCCCCGATCGACACTTCGTCCGAGTGGAAACTTCAGCGATTTCAATTCGAGACCGAGTTCCGAACTCAGCTTGATCTCGGTGGGGATGTCGCCATCCGGATCTCCCGGCGGATTCGAATGAATGTGCCAGCCATCCTCGACCACGATCTGAATTTGCACTTTGCATGTCCGACCGGGGGGAAGCGGCTCGGCGGAGAGGAATGCCCTGGCCGAGATTTTGTCGGCGGGTTTCTTCTTTTTCTTCGCTGGCGTCGGCTCGCGTTCCGCCTCTTCAAAGCCCAGCGGCTTGATTTTTGAGCTGCCGCGCGGGGCGCGACTCTGGGGATCGATCGGCTTCTCGGGAGCGGCGGCGTCCGGTCCCAACAACTCGACGAGACCGACCGCCATATAGGTCATGCTGGTCGGAACCGCCGAGATCTGGGGGGCGAATTCCTTGAGCGTCGCTTCCGCCTTTTTCAGGTACGACTTCTCGCCACTCAGTTCGGCGATCGCCAGCAGATTCCGCACCGTGGCGCTGTTTCCCGAAGGCATCACCGAGTCGTATGGCGGTTTGGTGCGCACGAGCAGTTGTTCATGCTCGGCACTGGTGGAAAAGCACCCCGCCCCTTTGTCGTCCCAGAAGAGCTGCAACTGCAAGTCGGTAATTCTGCGGGCGGCGTTCGCCCAGCGTTCTTCCCCGGTCGCCCGTTCCAGAGCGAGCAGCCCCTGCACCAGCAATGCGTAATCTTCCAGGTAGGCGTCGATCCGCGGTTCGTTCGCGCAGTAACTGCGGAACATACGGCCATTCTCCTGACGCATGTCACGCAGGATAAACTCGGCGGCCGTCCGCGCGGCACGCAGGTATTCCGGCCGATCGAAGACTACGCTCGCTTCCGCCAGCGCCGCGATCATCAGCCCGTTCCAGCCGCAGAGAATCTTGTCGTCCCGCGCCGGTGCCTTGCGGCGGACCCGCTCCCGAAGCAGCTTGCGGCGGACATCGACCAGCGAGCGTTCGAGGTCGGTCATTTCCAACTGCAGTTTGTCGGCGGAGACTTCCAGCGAGTCGACCAGTTGCAAGACGTGCCCTTCCTCGAAATTCGCTCTCCCGGAAGCCCCGTAGACCTGCTGGCAGATGCCGAGTTCCTCGGCGGAGAGCAACGAGGTGAGTTGTTCGGGGGTCCAGACGTAGTACTTTCCTTCGACTCCTTCCGAATCGGCGTCGAGGGCAGTGTGGAAGCCCCCTTTGGAGTCGGTCAGTTCCCGCAGCACGAATTCGATGGTCCCCTCGGCGACAGCGCGGTACCGGGGATTGCGGGTACGGACATACGCGGCGGTATAGATCGACGCCAGTTGGGCGTTGTCGTACAGCATTTTTTCAAAGTGTGGAATCCGCCAGTAACGGTCGGTGCTGTAGCGATGGAACCCGCCGCCAACGTGATCGTAAATACCGCCAGCCGCCATGCGGTCGAGTGTCAGCGCCAGCATTTTCGCGGCGGACTGGGCATGGGGTCCCCGATTCGCCTGGGATTGCAGGAACGCGAGTTTTGGGGGGACCGGAAATTTCGGGCGGCTGGGGGCGCGGGAGGTGAATCCAAACCCGCCGTGTTCCGGGTCGTACGACTGTTCGAGACCTTCGAAGACCCGCGTGACCAGAGCCGCATCGAGGGGAATTGTTTCGATCGCGGGAGGCGTTCGGAACGAGTCGCGGACTTCTTTGGTGAGGATGTCGGCGTTGGAGTTGATCAACTTGCGTTTCGCGGGATCGGACCAGTGCGCGACGACGTTTTTCATCAGCGCGGGGAACGTGGGGCCATCGTCGTCGGATGTGGGGGGAAGATAGGTCGCCCCCCCCAGGGGCCGTCCGTCAGGTGTGAGAAACATCGACAGGGGCCACCCACCCGATTGGGATATGCGGGACAGCTTGTAGTACATCTGCAACGAGGCCATGTAGATGTCGTCAATATCGGGGCGTTCTTCGCGATCGACCTTGATATTGATGAAATTCTCGTTCATGTAGCGGGCGATCTCGGGGTCCGAGAAACAGTTCCGCTCCATGACATGGCACCAGTGGCAACTGCTGTAGCCAATCGAAAGGAAGATCGGCTTGTCTTCCTGTTTTGCCTTTTCGAGCGCCTCGGCCCCCCAGGGGAACCAGTCGACCGGATTGTGGGCGTGCGCCAGGAGGTATGGGCTGGTCTCCTTCGCGAGACGGTTCGCCCGCGCCGCGCGGGCTTTTTCGGGAGCCCCCACCGCGATCGTTTGCCAGGAGTCGCCCGTCAGCAGGGAGAGCGCGATCATCCAGGGCAATGCTCCCCTCCATGCCAAACGGCGACCCGCCCGGCGTTTTTCCGGGATGGCGGACGTATTCATCGACTGGACTCGAACTGGAGAGGAGTCTCCAACCATGGTGCGATTCCCTTCACGGACGGCGCTTCCACCGACGCCGCGTCGGGCGTGCCTGCTGCACGCGAACCCTCAGTCTAACTCAAGTTGCCAATCGCGCCTTGCCCAGTTTATCCAACGCGCTTCAAGCCGTAGCGTGGAATTTATTCCACGCGACTCCCCCCGGCGTTTCGAGAGAATCAGTTCCCCCACGCCGCGCGTCGAAGAACACGACCCCGGCAGGGGTCAAATCGATTAGCCCCGGGTCACGATCGCGCAGCGATCGAGACCCGGGGTTTGGGCCCACCAAGGCGTCTGACCCCGGCAGGGGTCACATTCGCCGTCGCGCCACCTTCCAAACACATTTCGCTCAAACGCAAACATCCCGCCGCACGTCCACATCGCCTACGACCCCTTCCGGGGTCGATTCTCGCGTTGCCAAACCCCGGGTCTCGATCGCTGCGCGATCGTGACCCGGGGCTAATCGATTTGACCCCTGCCGGGGTCGCCAATGGGCATCCAATCGACGATTCACTGATCGACAGAATTCATTTTCGGGCGTATTTACAGAATGCGACGTCGGTTGCGCCGCGGAGAGTCCTACGAAACGATGGATTTGATCTTGGAGTGGTATTTTGTCCGATAGACCGCATCAAGCGCCATTGATCTGGGTTCCCGGTTCACTTAGCATGCGAAGCATTCCGCACGCGTGTCGTGGCGGTCGTTCCCAGCTCTCCCTCAGCGGCTGCCGAGAATTCGATGCCTCGCAATTTTCCCCGCGTTTTTCGCAAGTACGCCCCAATTTTCCAGTCGTTACCGACCGGAATCGCCTGTGCGTTTGTACTCGCCGCATTTGCCCTGCTTCCGACGACCCTTTGGGCCCAGGGGGGCGGGCCGGCTCCGGTCCGCGTGGCTCCCGTCACCGAGCGGGTGGTGTCGAGCGGGCAGCCGTTCGTGGGGACTGTGACACCCGCCCGAAAATCGGTGATTGGCAGTGCCGTTTCCGGGCGGATTGTCGAGTTCAAGCACAACGAAGGGGATTACGTCGAAGAGGGAGAGGTGCTGGCCCAGGTGCTGACCGGAACGATCGCGATCGAACTGGCGCACGCCGAAGCCGAGCTGCGCCAGCGCAAGGAGGAGTTTCAGGAGTCCGTCAAGTCGTTTCCGGTGGAAAAAGAGCAGGCCGACGCGAAGCTGGCCGCGTCCAAGGCGGGGCGAGACAACGCGCTCTCGAACTTCGACCGGCAACAAAGCCTGATGGCGAAGAAGAGTACTTCCCAAGAGGCATTCGACAACGCGCGTTCCAAGGCGGAAGAGGCGGAGGCGATGTTCCTTGACGCTCAGGCGGCCCGCAGGCTGGTGTTTGAAGGCCCGCGGGAACAGAAGATCAAGCAGCTTCAGGCGAAGGTCGATTCCCAACAGGAACAGGTGAATCTGTTTCAGGACCGGATGAAGAAGTACACGATCAAAGCGTACTTCACCGGCTACGTGACGGCTGAATTCACCGAAGTCGGGCACTGGATTCGCGATGGTGAGTCGGTGGTTGAAATGGCCGAGATCGACACGGTCGACATTCGAGTCAACGTCAACGAAGACTCGATCGCCGACCTGGAAGTGGGTGAGGAAGTGCGGGTCGAAGTCGCTTCTACCAAACAGAAATCGTTTGTGGGCAAGATACACGCCATTGTCCCCCAGGCGGACGTCCGATCGCGGGCCTTCCCGGTTCTGGTGCGGGTGGACAATCCGAAGCGCCCTTCGCGGTTCAAAGACGGCGCGGTGACGCACGATCTCAAATCGGGCATGCTGGCCCGGGCGATTCTGCCAGTGGGGAAACAGAAATCCTCGCTGCTGGTCTCGAAGGATGCGGTGGTTCTCGGAGGACGGACTCCCATGGTCTACGTGGTGAACCCGACTGCCGCTGGTGGCGATGAGGGGGCGGTCCGCCCGGTCCCGGTTGAACTGGGAATCGCCGACGGGGGCGAAATCCAGGTATCGCCGGTCTCGCCCGATGCGGGTTTGAAGGCGGGGGATTTGGTGGTGGTCGAAGGGAATGAGCGGCTGCGTCCGGGGCAGGGGGTGAAATTCAGCCTGCAGACGGCACGATCGTCGGCCGCGCGGTGAGAGGCCTGACGTCGCGACCTGCGTTCCTTCCGGTTCGAATATGTGAATTCCGTACAGAGTCCCGTTCATGCACCTCATTGAATCGTTCGTTCGCAACCCGGTGAAGGTGGCGGTCGGGGTCTTGCTGGTCTCGCTGTTCGGGATTTTGGCGATGATCTCGATGCCGATGCAGCTCATCCCCGAGGTGCAGACCCCCACGCTTTCGATCGCCACGATCTGGCCGGGCGCGAGCCCGCAGGAAGTCGAGCGGGTCATCATTCAGGAACAGGAGAAGCAGCTCAAGAGCGTGGAAGGGGTCAGCAAAATGACCTCCGAGAGCATGGACTCCATGGGGCAGATCACCTTGGAATTCCCGGTGGGTACCGACATGTCGACCGCCGAGATCAAGGTGAACTCGCGGTTGCAGCAAGTGCCGTTCTATCCCGCCGACGTCAAAGAGCCGGTCATCACCACATCAAACGCCGCCGACCGGCCGATCGCCTGGTTCATTCTGATGCAGCGGACCGCGTCGGTCCAAGACGTCAAGGAGATGCAGGAAAAGCATCCCGAAACCGCCGAGGCGCTGAAGCCGGTGCTGGCGGCCCGCAACAGCGGCTTGCGTAACCTGCGTCTCAAGAAAGCCGCCGAGCAATTCCCCGTCCTCAAATCGCTGATTCCCGATCGGGTCGACGTCACGACGCTGCGAAAATTCGCCGAGGACTTTATCGAGGCGAAATTTGAAACAGTCCCCGGGGTTTCCAATTCGAATGTGCTGGGGGGACGGGAAGAAGAGGTCCAGGTGGTCGTCAACCCCGAGAAACTCGCCGCCCGCGAACTGACGATCAACGACCTGCGCCAGGCGCTGCGCACACAGAATAAAGACAGTTCGGGAGGCGACTTCTGGGAACAAAAGCGCCGCTATTCGGTTCGGACGCTGGGGCAGTTCCGCAGTATCGATCAGGTGGACAACGTCATCGTCGCCCGCCGTAATGGCATTCCCGTTTACGTTCACGACATCGCCGAAGTGGAAAAAGGGCACAAGAAACCGGACGGCTTCGTCGCGCGGTTCGGCAGCTCGTGCATCGCGGTCAACTGCCAGCGATCGATCGGCGCGAACGTCCTGGATGTGCAGGACAAACTGAAAGAAGTCAACGATCAGCTCAACAGCGGTTTGCTCAAGCAGCAGGGGCTGGAACTGATGCAGGTGTATGACGAAACCGAGTACATCTACTCGGCGAGAAAACTCGTCGTCGACAACCTGGTGGAAGGTGCGGTGTTGACGTTCATCACACTGCTGTTGTTCCTGCGGAATGGCCGCTCGACAATCATCATTTTCATTCACATCATCGTCAGCACCATTGGGGCCTTTCTGATGATGAAGCTGCTGGGGCGTTCGCTCAACGTTCCGGCCCTCGGCGGTTTGGCATTCGCGGTCGGCATGCTGGTCGACAACGCGATCGTGATGCTCGAAAACATCTTTCGGCGGTGGCAGTTGGGAGACAGTCCGCTGACGGCGTCGGTTCGCGGGGCGTCGGAAGTGACCGGGGCGCTCCTCAACGCGACGATCGCCAATCTCGTGGTCTTTCTGCCGATCTTGATGATCAAGGAAGAGGCGGGGCAGTTGTTTCGCGACATCGCGCTGGCGATCAGCGCGTCGGTCGGCTTCTCGATGATCGTGGCGATTACCGTCGTACCCACCGCCGCCATGCGGCTGCTTAAGGCCCCCGAGCCTGGAAAAAACCGATTGGCCGACTGGGTCACCGCCCCGCACGCGCTCGACGGCCGGGCACCGTGGGTCAAAGCGTTCTGGGCGATCCCGCGGGCCATCTGGCAGGTCATCAATCGCCTCTTCATCGTTCCCATGGACGCGATGGCGGGCTGGTTTGTCGACTTCGTCGTCGGGTTCAATCGCGGCGTCATGACCGGTCGGTCGGGACTGTTGTGGCGAATCGGAATGATGTTCCTGTTTGTCGGCGGCGGCATTTGGTTGACCTACGTTTTGACCCCCAAAGTCGAATACCTCCCGACCGGTAACCGGAACCTGGTGATGGGCATTCTGATTCCGCCACCCGGCTACAATCTCAAGATGCTGGAACAGATGGGACAGGATGTCGAACAAAAGCTCCTGCCATATTTCGATGTCGATCCCGGCTCGCCCGAAGCCGCCAATCTGAAATACCCGATCATCGAAGACTTCTTCTTCGTCGCCCGGTCGCGGTCGGTGTTCATGGGAATTCGTGCGCAGGATCCGAACCGGGTCGCCGAGCTGGTGCCACTCTTGCAAACGTTCGGTGCCGACCTGCCCGGGACGTTCGTGGTGGCGAAGCAGTCGAGTTTGTTCGAACAGAACATCACGGGTGGCCGGACGATTGAAATTGAAATCACGGGACCGGAACTCTCGAAACTCGTCGAGATCGGCGGCCGGGTGCTGGGTCAGTGCGTCCCTCATCCTGAGATCGATCCGGCCACGGGAAAACCGGTGATCGACCCGGCGACCGGGCAGCCGAAAATGACACAGTTGATTCCCGGAGCCCAGGCGATTCCCCGCCCGAGCCTGGATCTCTCGAATCCCGAAGTTCACGTCACACCGCGGTGGGAACAGGCGGCGGACCTGCGGATGACCGCCGACGAACTGGGGTACGCCGTCGACGCGCTGGTGGATGGCGCGTACGCGACCGACTTCTATTCCGGGGGCGACCGCATCGACCTGCGCATCATGGGGGACACCCAGTTCGCCAGCCGAACTCAGGATCTGGAATCGTTGCCGATCGCGATGCCGACCGGCCAGCTCCTCCCCTTGAGCGCCGTCGCCGACGTGCGTCTCAGCAGTGGTCCCGAGCAGATCAACCACCGCACCCGGCAGCGGTCGATTCGCATTGAGGTCACGCCACCAGCGAACTACCCCCTTGAGACGGCGATGCAGGTGATCGAAAAGGAGATTCGCGAACCGTTGCAGCGCGATCAGGAATTGATCGATGGGGGATACCGGGTGGAGTTGGCCGGCACCGCCGACAAGCTGGTCTCGACCTGGAGTTCCATGCGCGACAATTTCCTGCTGGCGGTTCTGGTGACCTACCTGATGATGGCGGCGACGTTTGAGTCGTGGTTGTTTCCGTTCGTGGTGATGCTCACGATTCCGCTGGGAGCGGTTGGCGGGTTCATGGGGCTGTCGGCGATGAACTACTTTCTGCTGGGGAGATCCGAGCCACCGTCGCTCGACGTGTTGACCATGCTGGGGTTCTTCATGCTGGTGGGAACGGTGGTGAACAATCCAATTCTCATTGTCGAGCAGTCGATCGCAAACATCCGCGAGACGCACATGCCGGTCGCAGACGCGATTCTGGAGAGTTTGCGTGACCGCATCCGGCCGATTTTCATGACCACGTTGAGCGGGCTGGCGGGACTGTTGCCGCTCGTCATCGCGCCAGGGGCGGGGAGTGAACTGTATCGCGGGATCGGTGCCGTGCTGCTGGGAGGGATGGTGGTCTCGACCATTCTGACCCTGGTCTTCGTGCCGGCGTCACTGAGTCTGATGCTCGAGATTCAAGCCGCCCTGGTCCGCCTGTTGGGATGGGAACGCAAGGAAATGGAGATCCAGACTTCGCCCACGTTTGAGGATGCGGGAGTGCCGCGCGGGCCGTCGTAGGAAAACTGCACTGCCGGAGTAACGCCGCGCTCCGCGACCTGGCGGCATTTTGCCAAGTGCCCGCCGGTCTGAATTCGATGCCCTCACTCCAAGGGATGCAGGCCCCTGTGGGGGCCGCGCTGGAGAGAGTTCTCGACGCCGCCCTTTTACGCTCGGGGGCAGCCGGGGAGGCGTTGCATCCTGTGGTGGCGAATCCGGAACTGTGGTGCGTAATCCGCAAGTAGGAAAACGACGTAACCCTTCGAATTCCAGCGGAATTCGAAGGGTTACTAGTCAGTCTATGCGTACAAATACCCCCAAGGGGATTCGAACCCCTGTTGCCGGACTGAGAACCCGGAGTCCTGGGCCTCTAGA
>CAMATH010000175.1 GCA_945860955.1 Planctomicrobium piriforme | reverse complement strand
GCGGCTGCGGGGGGCTGCGCAGGCTTTGAACGCCCCGTGACGGCCAATTGGGACGGAAAACGTAAGTCAAACCGAGTTTTTGCCAGCCAGGCGTGCGAGGTCGCCAAAAGTCCGCCGCTTCGCGGCGGACTAAAACGACAGACCCCGAGGTGGATGGGGTCTTGCACGAGGATGGTGGGCATTTTTCTAGCTGCCGATCTCATTCACCATCCGGGCGAGCCGGATGGGGTCTGGGGCGGCGAATTGTCTGATTTGACGCCGTGCGGGGTATAAATGGAATTCTCTTGTCTTCGCATTTCGACATTCGTATCCCGTTGGACAATGTTGCCATGCCTCTAAAAATCCACCGTCGATTGGTCAACCGACTCGGAAGGTACGCGTCTCCCGGACGCGCCTAGAAAAAGATCTGAGCGCGCAGCCACACCAGGTAATTCTGCCGAACATGTTCGTCGGTCTCGTGATTGATCAGCACCGGGCTGTCGTACAGCGACACCTGCCAGTCGAGGTAAAACTTCACAAAGCGGTTGGGGTACCAGTTCACCCCCAGGTCAATGAGCGAGAGTTGCCGGGTCCAGTCGCGCGCGTCGGCCAGATCCTTCTCAAAAACGTCTTTCCCCAAACTCAGTCGGCTGTAGCGGGCGAACGGTTCGAACGCCCCCGGTCCCCAGATTCCCTTGGCGGGATCAAACGGCCGCAACGGCTTGACGATGGTCCGCTCCGTGATCTCTTCACCTGTCAGGAAGTAGCCAGCCGTCACGTGGTAACCCGCGACCGACAGCGCCGTCGTTGTGTCGTGCAGCGAGAAGTCGAACCGCCCGACCTGGGCTTCTGATTCGAACGACAGCGAACGGTAGTACCACGCGAGGTGCAACGCCGCCTGATTGCGCGCCCCCGAAAGCTGCACATCGTCATTGAATTCGAGAAAAATCGATGATGCCGCCTGAGCCGCCTCATCGTTTTCCGAAGCCTGCAACGAAGTCCTCAAGGGAAGCGGGGCGGTCGGGTAGGCCTGATTTCCCACCGCGACCGATCCCCCGATATTCCAGTTCCCCACCTCCGACTCACCATTGTTGCGAAACGGTCGGAAATTGAGGTACGCGACCCCGTCACGCGACGTGTTGTTGTCGGCCAGTCCCGACAACTGACCCGAGAACGCCCCCACGGCGTATTGCATCGCCCCGTCGTTGACGTTCCCCCAGACCATCGCACCCGCTTCTCGCGACAGCCCAAAATTGAGGGGAAACAAGCCGCGCTCGGGGGTGACGAAAAACTGTTCGAGGTGGTCGTACCAGTCGTAACTGTACGGCACGATGAACCGCCCGATGCGAATCTGAAACTCATCGACAGGATGGAAGTTGATATTCGCGTCCAGGACGTCAAACGTCCCTTCAACGCTCCGCTGCAACGAAAGTTCATACTCAAACGACTTGGTCACATGCCCTTCGAAATAGCTGCGGAATCGGGGGATGTAGACCCCGCTGCGCGCGGGAACCTGCGGGGTGGGGAGAAACAGTTTGAAGTCGGTCTGCTCCATGATCCGGATTCGCAGCTCGAATTCCTCGTCCTCGGTTTCGACCACGAATCCGTCGCGAAACCGGGCGTTCAGGCGCGGTCCCTCATCGCGCTCGGCGGCCTCCTTCCTTTCCCCAGCCAATTCCGGCCATTCAGACTGCGGTTCACTCGGCTCGTCCGCGAACTCTCCGACCGGCCGGTGAGGGGGTTCCTCGCTCTGCTGGGCGTATGTGAACGACATCGCGGTCGCCAGCAGCAACTGCACAAGCGCGCAGGATCGTCCCAGGCGTCTTCGCATGGAAACTTCCGTTGGGAGGGGAGGAGAAGGGTAGGGGGAACGCGAGGGGTGACCCCGGCGGGCGGGGTCGTGGGAGGGGACGGGCGTGTACCACGCCAGCGGTCAGAGCGTCAATACCGAATGGGACGGTTTCCAACTGGTTTTGACGGGGGCGGCTCGTTTCGGATTGTCCCCCTGACCACCGTGCTGATTATAATCCCCCCGCGGTTCGACCATCACAGACTGGCTTTGGGAACGGAACTCATGCGGAACTCGTCGTTGTTTTCTTTCGCCCCCCGCTGGGTCGTCCCGGCTGTGTTGACATTTCTCTGCCTGTCCAATGTGCCGGTAAGTGCCGCCGACTACGCCTTCGATCTGTCGTTTCCCGCCACCGCGCGTGCCGAGCCTTTCACGGGGCGGGTCTACCTTTTCTTCCAAAAAGGAAAAGGGCAGGAACCGCGTTTGGGGCCAAACTGGTTCAATCCCGGACCGATGGTGGCGATTGACGTCAAGGATTGGAAACCGGGTGAGACTCTCGAGATCGGGACGGCAGATCCCAGTCGTCTCATTGTCTTTCCCAAATCACTGGCCGACCTCGACCTGAAAGGCCACACCGTCCAGGCTGTCGCGCGGTTTAATCCGCTGAACCGCAAAGTCGGGGATGGACCAGGAAACGCACACAGTTCGGTCGCGAAGGTTGAGGGGAGCGACGGAAAGCCCGCCGGCGCACGGCTGGTTCTCGATCAGATCGTCCCCGAGCGGGTGTTCCCGGAAAACAAGTGGTGCAAACTGCTCGAAATTCACGGCGGACGTCTAACCGAGTTTCATGGTCGGGACGTGCCGCAACGCGCGTGTGTGCTTCTTCCCGCGAGTTATTACACTCAGCCCGAACGGCGGTATCCGACAATTTTTGTCGTCTCGGGATTTGGCGGAGATCACTTCGCGGGATTGCGGACCGAACCGGTGAAAGAAGACAACCCGGAGGGGGTGGAGTTCATCCGCGTGTATCTCGACGCCGACTGCCCGTTGGGGCATCATGTCTTCGCCGACTCGGCAAATAACGGCCCCGTGGGGGGGGCGCTGGTTGGCGAGCTGATTCCGGAACTCGACAAGAAATTCCGCACAATCGCCGCTCCAACCGCGCGGTTTCTGACCGGCCATTCCTCAGGGGGCTGGAGTACGCTCTGGTTGCAGGTCGCCTATCCCGAGACGTTTGGCGGGTGCTGGAGTACGGCACCCGACCCGGTTGATTTCCACGACTTTCAGCGGATCGACATGTATCGCGCGGGAGAAAACATGTACAGCGATCCCAAAGGAGAACGCCGACCGTTGGCACGATCACAGGGACGTGTGATGCTCTGGTACGACGATTTCGATCGGATGGAGGAACTGGTCGGGCCGGGGGGGCAGCTTCATAGTTTTGAAGCGGTCTTCAGTCCGCGCGGAACGGATGGGAAGCCCGTTCGGATGTGGAACCGAGAGACCGGTGTGGTCGACGTCGAGGCGGCCAAGGCGTGGGAAAAGTACGACATCCGCCTGATTCTCGAAACCCACTGGAACGAACTCGGTCCCAAACTGGCAGGAAAACTGCACGTCTTCATGGGGGAGGAAGACACCTTCTACCTGGAAGGCGCGACGAAGCGATTGAAGGAATCGCTCCACAATCTCAACAGCGATGCGGTGGTGGAACTGTTCCCCGGGAAAGACCACGGCTCGCTGATGACCCGTGAACTGGTCACCCGAATTCGGACGGAAATGATTCAGTCGTTTTTGAAACACCACAAGGTTCAGTAGTCAACAGGGCGAGGATTTCCGCCGACTCTCCCGCCGCACGATACACCCATTGGGAACGTGCAAGTCCGTACGAACGCCCAGCGACATCATACTCCACGCGGCCGGTGTTGAGACTTTCTGGCCGAGCCGCGCCCGTCAGGAAGCGGTTGCAGGTTTCCGCTTCCTGACGGGCGCGGCTCGGCGCAGAGAATCGTCCCATTTCCGACCGCGCGCGGTATATTTCACGCACCGCGACCGGGCGATTTCAGATTGTGCGGTTCGGTGAGCAGTCCATACATCTCGGGGCGACGGTCGGCCAAACGGTCGATCTCGTGCTTGCCCGGGACTCGAATGATGTGCTTCCGGCGGGCTCGCGCCAGGTCGATGTCGGCGTACAGCACGTCTTCATCGGTTGTTGTCGACTCCACCAGTGTCTGGCCGTTTGTATCGCAAATCTTGCTCTTGCCGATGAACGGAAAACCGCGTTCGGTTCCCACGCGATTGACGGCGATGAAAAAGACGGCGTTTTCCAGGGCCCGGGCGTTGATCACGCTGCACGCCGTACACTCGGCACCGGGGGGCCAGTTCGTAGGCAGCGCGATCAGATCGGCACCCAACAGTGCGAGTGACCGCGATGCTTCGGGGAACGCCGCGTCGTAACAGATATTCATTCCGACCTTCAATTCGCCCGCCGCATGGACGGCGAACGGGCGATCCCCATGCGTGGTGAACATGTCGATCCCCAAGTACGGAAGGTGGACCTTCCGATAACTGCCAACAACTCCTTCGGGGCCCGTCAGCACGGCGGCATTGAACACGCGGTCGCCGTCACGTTCGAGCATGCCAAAGATGCAATACGTTCCGAGTTCCCGGCAGAGACGCGTCAGTTGCGCGGTGGCCGGTCCGGGAATCGGTTCCGCATAAGGCAGCGCTTCGGCCAGACTGTCGTAGCAGTAGCCAGGAACGGCGCATTCCGGAAAAACCGTGAGCGCGGCTCCGCGCTTCGAGGTTTCACGCAGTCCGCTTTCGATGCGGGCGAGATTGCGCTGGGGATCCCGCAGAACAACATCCATTTGAACGCCGGCGATGAGCATGAATTCTCAACCTCCAAGGAATTTCGCGATCCGATCGAAGCCGGCTTCGAGTATGGGCAATCCTGTCGCGAACGAGAGGCGCACATAGCCGGGAGCGCCGAATGCGTCGCCACTCACCAGCGCGACATGCGCCTCCTCCAGCAGGCCGGTGCAGAACTCGGTGGAGTTGGCGTAAGTCTTGCCGTTGGGCAAGGGCTTGCCGAAATGCCGGCTTATATTGAAGAACGCGTAGAACGCGCCGCCCGGCTCGGGCATGGAGATCTGGGGGAGCTTGCGAACGCGGCCGAGCGTATACTCCCGGCGCTTCGTGAACTCGCCAAGCATCATGGCGACGCATTCCTGCGAACCATTCAAAGCCGCCAGGGCGGCATATTGGCTGACGCTGCACGGGTTGGAAGTCTCCTGGCTTTGGAGGTTGTCCATCGCGCTGGTCAAGTCGGCCGGCGCTAAGGTCCAACCAATCCGCCAACCGGTCATCGCATAAGCTTTGCTGACGCCATTCACAATAATGGTGCGCTCGGGAATTCCACCCAGCAGAGTCGTCCAACTCCGGAACGGCTCGTTCGTATAGAGGAGCTTGTCATAAATCTCGTCGGAGCAGACAAACAGTTTGTGCTTCTCGGTGACGCGGGCGAGCGCTTCGAGCTGTGCCACGGAATACGTCGCGCCCGTGGGGTTGCTGGGAGAGTTGAGCAGCAGCAGCTTGGTCTTGGGTGTGATCGCCCGTTCGAGATCGTCGGGGGCGAGTCGAAAACCGCTTTCCTCCGTGGTTCCGACAATCACCGGTGTGGCACCCGCGAGTTCGACCAGGGCTTCATAGCTCACCCAGTACGGGGCGGGGATAATCACCTCATCGCCCGGGCCACACAGCGCTGTGATGACGTTGTGTAGTGAGTGCTTGGCACCGTTCGACACAAGGCATTGGTTGGGCTGATACTTAAAGCCATGATCGCGCTCAAAGGCGGCGCAAATCGCCCCCTTGAGTTCGGGGATTCCCCCGGAAGCGGTGTAGTGTGTGTGACCGGCCTGCATGGCGGCGATGGCCGCGGCCTGAATATGTTCGGGAGTATTAAAGTCGGGTTCACCCAGGGTGAAGTCGTAAACCTTAATCCCCTGCGCCTTCAGGGCTTTGGCCTTGCCGGCCGCCGCGATGGTGGCTGAGGGCTTCAGTGCGGAGACGGCGGGGGAGAGCTTCATGAGTGCGCGAAGGGGGTGAGTGGTAGTGGCCTGGAAGTGACGCACCAGGACCACCAGCGGGGAAGTAGACCCCAGAGTCGTCACGGCCCTGGGGGGCGAGAATCCCGGAGATTCTTGAATGGCCGGGTCAGAGAGTCAAGGGCGGCCCCCGTGAATCCGCAGTCCCGGCTAGATGGTGACCAGGCAGGATTTGGGGGGAACTGGGGCTGTGGGGGACATCAAGAACAGGCGGGGCGTTGTTCCGGACGGGGGCGCGAGTCGCCTGGAGAGTGACTTACGTCGAGCCTGAAACCGAATCGCCGGGAAGTTACGGCGACCCGAAAAGCGGCAACGTGTTGTCCCTAGGGAATTTGTGATTGACATCGAATTCGAAGAACCGTATAAATCGATTGTTCTGTGTGACACAACTTGCCTCGCTTCGGCTGTGGACAAGTTGTGGAAAACGGATCCCACCTGCTCAACCGATCGGATTTCAGTTGTACAGGTTGGTCAATTCGAGTCGTGTCTGGTTTGGCCGCCTTTGGATGCCGGCGCCCCGCCAGTGATCTTTTGTTCTGGCATCCAATGTGTCCGAAAGCACGGAGAGCGTTGCGATGGCTGCTGCGAAGAAGGTTGCGAAGGCTGCAAAACCTGCGAAGACCGAAAAGAAGTCCCCCAAGGCCAAGCCGGGCGCGAAAAAGGCCGCGAAGAAGTAATTGAAACTTGCGATCCCTCGCGAGGTTCTTGAAGAACCGGGAGTTCGCTCCCGCTTTCAGGCCGGGCTCTTTTGCCCGGCCTGTTTGCTTTTCAGGGGCTGGCTGTCGGTGTGCCGGGCGCTCCGGGAATGACCGCCACCACTTCACCGCAGCCAGTTCGGAAATCCGCAATTCTTCTTGTCCGTATCGTATTGGCCATGGCCCGACTGGTGCCGTCGGCCGTGCGACCACAGCAGTCCCACCCGACTCCAGCAGGGGTTGTAGTCCATTCCGAACGTCCCCTCGTCGAAGCAGCGGTGTTCGTTTTGGAAGCGTCCGCTCCCCAGCGAAAACGCGCTCCCGCCACCGATGTAATGGCCACTATAGTTCGACCCGTACGACTCCCGCGCCAGGCGTGAGACCTGGTCAGCCCCTCCCGAGTGCGGGCAGGGTTTCGGGGGACAGCCACCAATCGTGGCATAGCCCACTTCGGCCCGTGCTTCGACCGCGATCCCCCCGATCAGCATCAGAGCCGCGATGGCCAGCCGGCCGGGCAATGAACTCCCGCCTGGGGAGTGAGCCAAAGTCCGCCGGGAGCCATCCATGTTCTTTATCCGAACGGGTTGCGCAGGAACTTCAAGTACGGGAGTCGAACTCCGTCGACAAAAACCTGATCGGCACGCAGCACGCTTCCAGTTGGCAGATAGTTCTGAGCTGCGCAAAAGGTTACCACGTCGTCCTGATCCACCCCGTCCCCGGAAACCCCCAGTCCTCCCACGAGCTGACCGTTTTTGTAGATCGAAGTGCTTCCCGGGAAGAACACAATTCCGCTCTGGTTGGCCGTGGGGGCCGAGACCCCTCCCTCCGCCACCACACTGGGATCCCCCGGATCGCGGAAGTTGGTCATGATGTTAAACGCGTCGTGTCCCAGCACCGAATTGAACTGACCCGCAGGCGTCGGGGCTCCCGCGTTCTCCGCAGTCTGCGTCACGATCCCCGGATCGAGCAGAATGGAAAAGGCCGGCGGTCGCGATCCCTCCACTCCGGAGGGATACCGCGGTTCCGCCAGGAATCGGAAGGTGCGGTTCGAGAACGCGACGCCCGGGGCGGCTACCTGATCGACCGGTTGCAAATCGGTCGCGTCGGCGTAATACGCCGTATTCCGAGCCTTCGCCACGGCGACATCAATCGAGAAGACCGTCGCGTCGGGCATACGGTACAGGCCCAGCACCTCGCCCGACGTGTCGGTCACCGCGAACACCATTCGGGTTCGGCTGCCAATCGGTAGGCGAATCGCCGCCCGAACCGCGTTGGCGGCGTTGATTCCCTGCGTGATGATCTGCGTCACGTCCGCCGCCGTGAGTGCCGGATCGACCGTGGAGCTGTGGGGCATCACCAGCCAGCCTTCCGGTACGACCTCACCCTCCCGGTATTTGTTGTCAACTCCGTCGGTCAAAAACTGGTCGGCACCATCGTTCCTGTTACCCGTCCCCAGTGTCTTGCCAAGGGCGATCGTATCCTGCAGACCCTGAAGTCCCGCCGTCGGTCCAATCAGAGCGAGCGTGATTCCCACAAGGTCGATGCGACCAAACGGGAGATCAATACCCGCGACCGGGGCGACACCGTCCAGAGTTCCAATACGCGCTCCCGCGACTCCACAATCCTGTTCGGCGGTGAAACTACCCCCGATGGCGGCATAGGCGATGTACTCTGCCTCCAGAACCTTGGGCGCATTCAGCCGTTGTTCCTGAGTCTGCCCGATTCCAGGGACAAAACCCTGTTCGTACGTGGCGAAGCCGTCTCTGCCGGGGAAGAAGACCCCGATTCCTCCCACCACCGTGTCCCCCCGACCATCGCCGTTGGCGTCTTTGTAAATCGGGATTCCGCCTGGCAAAGTGGCGATTCCGCGCGAGGTCGCGTCGGGAAGCAGGTTGGAATTCTGCTCATTCCCGTACGATTCCGGAGCGAACAGTGCTTGGCCCGTCGGAACGAACGTCGGATCCATATTGAACCGATTTCGCATTCGGCCCAGGCCATCGGTGATTGTCCGCAGCGCGATATCGTCGGCGGTCCCCTTGACGCCATCCGCGCCGGGGGCGAGGTTGCTGTCTCGATTGGTGTGTTCAATCGCGAACAGGTCGACCGGAGGCGTATCCGCGACGGCGGGGGGGAAGTGCCCTCCCACGCCAATCGGCGCGACAAATCCCGGGCCACGCGTGGTCGACGCAGCCGCGTCTACGGCGCTGCTGTTGTCGGCGTTCGGGTTCCCTTCGACTTCGCGCTGGGTCACCGTCGACTGGCTGATGAACTGAATGACCCGACTGGTCAGTGGGCCGAGCGATGGGGAGCTTTCCGCGTCGCCGTTCGCGAAAAACGCGGCGGTCCGCGCTTTGGCGATGGCACCGTCAATCGCAAACACGAGTCCCGCAGTGTTTCCGGCGAAATTGTTCACAACCTGTTGTTCGCAACGGACCCCAAGAATTCGGCCGTTACGATCCACCACCGCGAAAATCCCGTCACTGCTGGCGGAGGCGGCGGCGGCGCGTTCGAGCAACTGTTTCACTTCCGAGGCGGTCAGTTGCACGTCGGCCGTCGTCATCGGCAAGACATTGAACGACGACTCAACACTCCCATCTTCGATTCCGCGATAGAGTGTACCATGTTCGACGGCGTATCTGACCGTAGCGGCGGACCGCTCGCGGTCGTAGACGCCGGACATTACGTTGTCCGAGGTCTTCTGCCGGGCGTCGTCATAGCCCAGCGTGTGCCCCAATTCATGTGACACCACAGTGAAATAGTCGTAGGTTCCCGCCGGATCGCCATTCCCCACCTGGGTGTCCCAGTTCTCGGCGACATCGAGCCAAGCCGCGCCAGTTACCTGGAGTTTCCCGTCAGTGTCCTGGGTAAGACGGCCGCCACCAACACCCAGTGTCCCTCCGCTGCTGCTGGCGTAGCCAAAGGCCCGCATGTCGCCTGTTCCGATGTTGATAATGTGCGCATCGGGGGCTGACTGATCGCGTTCGAAAATCACTTTCCCGCCGGAGGCGTCGGACCAGGCATTGAGCGCGTCGATCGCCCGTGCTTGTTCGTCGGCGGTGATCAGGTTTTCGAAGTCCCCCTGATCGCGGAAATCGAATTTCACCACCACCGGCTCGTCCGCCCCCTGCCACCACGGGACTGATGTTTCCCCTGGAAGGGCCGTGTCCGCCGTTCCAATGGCGTTGCCATTTTCGTCGAGTTCTAAACCAAGGGCACGCAACGAGTCGGTGTCAATCGTCGCTGGCGTGTTCCCTGTGGCGCTCGCTCCACCACTTGACGAATCGTTGGAAATGGTGCTGCCATCTTGGCCGACGGTGTCACCCGCGTTGGTTCCACCGGTGTCGGCCGACCCGAATGTCGATGTGCCAGCGGCCGCTCCCGTGGCTGAGCTGGCAGAGTCCCCGTTGTTCGCGGCCGCCGACGAAGGCGATTCGACCCCCGTCTTCGCAGGGGATGTCGGCTCGGTCGAGGCTTCAGAGAGTCCCGAGGTCAACGTGACCTGCAAATCCCCTGCGGTCGAGTCGCCGGCTCCGACGGAATCCGCCGTTGTCACCAGGGCGGTGTTGGCCCCTGTTCCCACGTCCGGATTGGTCTCGGAAGGATCGTAGTAGGACGATGGTGTGCTGGATTCGTCGGCGGTCTCGCCTGCGATACTCGTCCAGCCGGCGACATTCTCGGTCGGGGGGGACGACGACGAGTCGGAATAAGGATCGTATCCCGCCACAGCGGCTCCGGTGGCAGGCGAACCGATCCCCCCCAGCACTAGGCGCGGTTCGAACCGCTCGGTCTGGGTGAGAGGAAACCGAGCGGGGGCGCGATGATCGGAACGCTGAGAGGAAAAGAAGCGTTTGAGCCAGTTCACGCGTGGGTCTCCCCGGAGAATGTGGTGTATCTGACTTCCTCTTCGGACGGGGCGCTCTGTGTACTGCAATCAATTCAATCGGAAAAGTCGTTTTTTTCGGAATATTCCCCCAGGCGCACGCGAGGCATCCTACCCGTTTTCCCCCGTCCCCCCAACTTGCCCTGTATAAAAATGCAACGGTCCGCTTGAAGTCAAAAAAATCGACGGCCCGACAGCGCAACGAGTCGACAGTGCGCGTATCAACGGACATTCCTGTTAAAGTTCGGGCGATCCTAGCCCCGAAGCGGACCGTTGAAAAAATGGCGTTGCCCGACTTCGCCCCGACATGGTAGAACCCCGCCCCCTCCTCACGTCCTCTTCCTGTCGATTCCCTCCGCGTTCCATTCCCCGCCGGTCTGCGAGAGCGTCAGTTCTCCCGTTTCCGATCAACCGATCGGCGGTTCAGGATTCCATTCCATGCGCTCCCTGATTTTCGCGATCGTTGTCTCTGTGACCGCGCTGGCGGGAGTTCTCCTGGCGGACCGACCCGTCGCGGAAACGGGATCACAGGGACGTGCGGGTAAGGCGACGCGAAAATCCAGTCTGATTGAAATCGAGGAATGCCGAATCCGCCTGATCGACGATGTGCAGCTCGCCAGTGCCCGCACAGGGATCGTCGACATGGTCGCCGCCGAGGGGGAACATGTCCGTCCCAAGCAGGTGGTCGCGAAGCTGCGTGACGAACTGCTGCGGGCGGGACTCGCGATCACGGAACGCCAGGCGACGAATGACATTGAAGTCCGGTTCGCCCGCAAAGCGAGCGAACTCGCCCAGCTCAAATATTCGCGGGCCGCCGAGGCCGCCCGGTCGGTCGCCGGCACTGTTTCGGAATTGGAACTCAAAGAGTTGCGGCTCTCCGCCGAGAAGAGCCTGTTGCAGGTCGAACAGACCGAGCAACAGTTTCTGGTCGCGGGCCTCCGGCGTGACGAGTCGGCGGAACTCGTCAACACCTGTCGGGTGGTCGCCCCCTTTGAAGCCGAGGTTCTCGAAGTCTTCAAGAAACCGGGCGAAGTAGTCCGCGAGGGGGAACCGATTCTCCGTCTGGCGTTTGGATCGCGGATGAAAGTCGAAGGATACCTGCCGTTGGCGCAGGCCGCGCGAGTGAAACGCGGAGCTTTGGTCCACGTTCGGCTGACTGGCGAAGACGGTGCCGACGTCTCGGACGAGGTGTTTGCCGGCCGGTTGATGGCGATCGACATGAAAGTCGAGCCGGTTTCGCGCAAAGTGAAAGTGTGGGCCGAACTTCCCAACGACAACGGGCTGTTACGCGACGGTTTGACCGGGACCATGTCCATCTCCCTCCGCGAGACCGATGTCGCCCGGAGGGACGAGTGAGCGCACCAGCGAATGAATCGGCAGCCTCCCGTCTGCCCGGACTGACATTGGTGCGAATGGCCGCTCTGGCGTTGGGCTGCGCGAGTCTCTGTGCGCTGTCGGCCGGCTGTCAGCCCTGGCTGGTCGCCGATTCGGTTACAAAGTCGCTGCCATCCGCGAAAACTCCAGCCGAAGCCGATACGTCGGATCGTGGGAGTCGCGCTGACTCGGTTATCGCAACCGATGCTTCGAAACAGATCACAACAGCCAGGCCACAGAGCGAATCGACCGCTCAGGAGTATTTGCTCAACGAAGTGGCGACCGACGAGCCGCACCGGGTGTTGCGAAGTGAAACGCCGAATTTTTGGGACTGTGATCTGGCGGTGATCCAGCAGATCGCACTGACCAATGTGGCCATCATTCGCGACCGCAGTCAGTTTCTGTCGCCGGGCAATTCACTTCTGACCAATCCCGACCTGGTCGCGTCAGGATTTGACCCGGCGATTCAGGAGGCGGGGGGGCCGTTCAACGGGACCGGTGTGGGACAGGCGCTGGGTGACTTCGATCCGTTCTTCATCACGCGCACCGTCTGGGGGCACAACGAACTGCTGCAGAACAACCGCTTTCTCTCGGGCGGACTGGCCCCAGGGATGGAGCTCAGTGAGGACAGTGCGGCGTTCTCGGCACGGGTTGAAAAAACTCTCTCCACCGGTGGCGTGGTTTCGGTTGGGCAGGAATGGGATTACAACCAGAACAACGTGCCCGCGCGGCTGTATCCGTCGGTGTATACCGGCCGACTCTACGGCGAATTTCGGCAGCCATTGCTGGCGGGGGCGGGAAGCGATTTCACTTCGGTCGCTGGTCCGCTCTGGCGCAATCCGACGGGGAACACGCTGAATCAAGGGGTGGTCATCGCGCGACTCAACACCGAAATGTCGATGTACGACTTCGAGAATCGTGTCCAGGCGCTGTTAAAAAACCTGGAAGACGCCTGGTGGGATCTGGCCCTTGCGTACGAGACATACAACGCAGAACTCGAATCGCGCGAGAACATGCGGCGGATCTGGGAAAACGTGAAAGGCCGACTCAACCAGGTCGAGGGGGTCGACGCTTCCGACGAAGCGCAGGCTCGCGAAAACTACTACGAACATTGCGCCACGACAGACGACGCGCTCACGAATGTTTACCAGCGGGAAAGTCAGTTGCGGCGACTCGTCGGAATGCCCGTCAACGACGGCCGACTGATTCGCCCGGCGGGGACACTGGAGACCGACGAAAAGACTCCCGACTGGCATCAGGCACTGGCGCAGGCATTGACGCAGCGCGTGGAGTTGCGGCGGCAAAAGGCGAATCTGCGGGGGCTGGCGGCACAGCGCGACGCAGCGCACAACCTGACGCGTCCCCGGCTCGATTTCATTTCGGGCTATCAGCTCAATGGTTTCGGGGACGATCTGTTCGGCATGGGTTCTTCGAATCCCCCCTTCCCCAGCGCCTACTCAACGCAGTTCAGCACCAACCAGACAGGCTGGAATCTGGGGTTGGAATTCTCGATGCCGATTGGGTTTCGTGCGCCGCAGGCCCGTCAACAAAATCTGGAATTGCGGCTGGCGAAAGGGAACGCCGCCTTGCAGGCGCAGGAACTGGAAATCAGCCACGAACTGGCCAACGCCTTTCAACAGGCCGACCGATGGGTGGCTGTGGCACAGTCGAACATCGCGCGACGTGACGCCGCCCGCCAACGGGTCGAGGCGTTGGAAGCGAAAGAGCGCATCGTCGGTCAAAATGTCACCGACCTTTTGTTGCGGGCACAATCGAGCCTGATGCAGGCGGAAGTCGCGGTTCGGCGGAGTTTCGCCGAGTATCGTAAGGCGCTGGCTGAGCTGTCGTTCCGTACGGGGAGTATGCTGGATCGCTACAGCATTTCGATGGCGGAAACGGTGCGAGATCCGGCGGCGTATGCGCAGGCGCTGAAAGTGAATCTGGAACGGGTAAAACGGGGCGGGACGAACGTCCGGTTGGAAACCGAACCGGAATTCGAGGTGGTGACGGCGTCGTCGAAGGAGGAAGTGCCGGGCGAGCCACGAAAAACGGCTCCGCCGATGATGCGGTCGCGATCGAACGCGCAGCCGTAGTCTGCACCTTAGTAGCCGTCTACAAACAATTTCGTGGTTTGCGATTCTCGCGCGGAGAGGTTAACCCAACGGTTCGACGCCGACGTTTCACTTTATGTCGTGTTGAGTATCTCCAAAAGGGATTTCAACGGTTGACAGCGTTGCCTCCAGTGCGGCGCAGCCGCCGGTCGCATCCCGTTAGGGATGCAATACAGTAGCCGGGGGTCGCAGCGCAGCGGAGACCCCCGGATAGCCTGATGAATTGAGTGCATCCCGGAGGGATGCCAGAAGAGTGGTTGCCGAGTGAGACTCTTGCATGG
>CAMATH010000174.1 GCA_945860955.1 Planctomicrobium piriforme | reverse complement strand
GAAGCCATCCTGCAGGTCCGTGCCGCAGCACTTTGTGATGATCGTCGGCTTGCGGCTCACCTTGAGACTCGACCCGGATGCCCCTTCACACGTCGACCCAAACTATCCAATCTTCCAAACGCAAACTGCAAAAGCTGACGTGCACCCGGGACGAAACGGCAAATTGGACTCAAGTTGGATTCACTCAGCGAAACGGACTGCCGATGTCCACGCAACCGATTCCGTCTGAGTTCGGTTTCAAGGGATCAGCGAAATCGCAATCAATTGACACCGAAACAACCAGAAACTCGCGTTTTCGCGGGTGCGAAACTTGGCTTTATGCCACGAGGCGACCAGCGATCCGACCTTCGTGTGAAATTGGCTCGTGATCCCATTTCAGCATGGGACGCACCATTCCTCCGAAGGATCCGCCATACGGGCCGCGCGCCGAATCCCCAGTAAATGAGTCGACGACTTCAAACGCGACGGCCGACGGAACGTAGTAGTGAACAACGACCGGATCCAGAGTGCTGAGCGCGACGGCAACCGAAAGCGTCCCCTCAGCGAGTTGATTTCCTGGAATCCAGACAGTGCTGCGAATCCGCCCGACTGCTTGTGGTTGGCTGTTGTTTTCCCAACCGAGCGCTATGAAGACACAGACTCCATCGGAATTGAAAACGTGGACATTGGGGGCCAGCACATGTCCTGGCGTCAGGACTTCATATTCCATTTCGATTGCGACCGGGCGTCGAATGTCGACATTTTGCACGGTGTTTCCCGCGGCATCTCGCACCCGGGCCGACCGCAGTCGGGCGACTGGACTGCCTGGCGCTTTGGCTTCTGACCACTCCTGCTGCGACGGTCCATGCTCATTGGAAGACATGTAGACGCGGACGATCTCGTCAATTCCCCCGCAGGCGACGACCTTCCCCTCCGCCATCAGAATCCCGCGGGTACACAGCCGCGTCACCGACTGCAGGCTGTGGCTGACGAACAAGACCGTCCGCCCCCCCTGTGCCACTTCGCCGATCCGCCCCATACATTTCTTTTGAAACGACGCGTCTCCCACTGCCAAGACTTCATCGACAATCAGGATTTCCGGATCCAGGTGCGCCGCGACGGCAAACGCCAGCCGCATGTACATGCCGGAGGAGTAGCGTTTCACGGGGGTATCCAAAAACTTCTCGACTTCCGCGAAATCGACAATCTGGTCGAATTTGGCCCGAATCTCGGTCCGTTTCATCCCCAGAATTGCGCCGTTCAGATAGATGTTCTCGCGACCGGTCAAATCGGGATGGAACCCGGTTCCCACTTCCAGCAGGCTCGCGACACGTCCACTGATTTCGATACGTCCGGTCGTCGGCTCGACAATCTGCGCGAGGACTTTTAACAGTGTGCTTTTTCCCGCGCCGTTGTGGCCGATGATTCCGACCACGTCCCCCTGCTGCACTTCGAATGAGACATCCTTGAGCGCCCAGAAGTCTTCCTGCGCGCTGCCGCGTCCCGAGAGCGATTGAAATCGCCGAAATGGACTTTTCACCAACTCGACCAGGGCCTCTCGGAAATTCGTGCCACCGTTCCGGGCGACGCCAATCTGGTACCGTTTGCTCAGGTTTGAAACGCGTATCGCGGGATGGGTCATGGAAGAAGCCTAGACAATGTCGGCAAAGCGGCGTTCGAGTCGTCGAAAATACAGCAGCCCCAGCCAAACGCTCATTGCCATGACGCCGGTTGAAACCGTGATACAGCCCCATTCGGCCGGAGTTCCCAGCAGCGCCGACCGGAAACCGCAGATCATCCCGACCATCGGATTGAGGGAGTAGAGCAATCGGTATTTTTCCGGAATGATCGACAGGGGATAGGCCACTGGCGTGCAGAACATCCAGATTTGCAGGAGAAAGCCCAACACATGACGAAAATCACGGTATTCGATCACCAGAGCGGCAAGCAGGGTTCCAATTCCAATCGCTGTCAATACGGTTCCGGCCAGGAAGACCGGCAGAAGCATGAGCCCCGGGCCAAAACGAACACCAAAGCCGACCGCCAAGACCAACATGACGACCAACGACACACCAAAGTCCGCCACCGCGCTGCCGACTGATGAAATTGGAATGATCAGCCGCGGAAAATAGACCTTGCTGATCAGATTCCCGCCGTTGATCAAACTCTGACCCGCCTGCCCGACCGCCGTCGAGAACAATTGCCACGGTAAAAGCGCGGCGAATACGAAGAGTCCATAGTCTCCGTCAACCGACTGAGCAATTCCCCCCAATCTGCCGAAGAACACGGTGAAGACCACCATCGTCGAAACCGGTTGCAGCACCGCCCACAGCGCTCCGAGTACCGTCTGTTTGTACCGCACCTGGATGTCGCGCCAAACCAGCAGGCCCAGCAGCTCGCGATAGCGCCAGAGCGCCTTCCAGTCGACAGTCTGCCAACCAGAACGGGGCTCGATGACGATTGGTCCCGGAACGTCACATGGGGCGTGAAAACTGCTCCGCTCAAACGTGCCGGTCGCGCGCTCGTTCATCAACGAACTCATGCCCCTGGCCTCAAACAATGAGGGGGCACGCCGAGTCGTGCAGGTTGTTCACAGCGCGTCATGAGCGAATCCTTCCATTCTGACGGCGGAAAAGTAGACGGTTTCCAAAGAACTGTCAACAACACAGTGAACGTCACCCCTGTCGACTGGGGGAGTCGACTCCGGATTCCTTGGGTTTTGAGGTACAATGCCCCTTGCCCGAATCCCGCTAGCCAGGTTCCAGCGAAGTTCCCGCCGAATCCCCCCCTCTCGAATCCCCGTCCCCCCCATGCTGCGTATCACTGGAGGCAAAGTCTACGACCCGGCGAATGATATTGTCGGTGAGGTGCGCGACGTCTATATTTCGGACGGGAAGATCGTCGCAGATGTCGCCGGAGGGACCGTGATCAACGCCGCCGGCATGGTGGTCCTGCCCGGTGGCGTCGATATCCATACACATATCGCGGGAGGGGCGTTGAATTTCGCCCGGGTGATGACTCCCGAAAACCAGCGATCCGCCCCCGTGTTTCAACACACGAAACTCCAGCGCGGCGGAGCTGGTGGCCCGACCCCCACCACGTTCGCGACCGGATATCTTTACGCCGGCATGGGTTACACCACTGTCGTCGAGGCGGCCGTCCCCGTCCTCAGCGCCCGCCACACTCATGAAGAACTCCGCGACACACCCATCATCGACAAGGCGTGCAACGTCCTGATGGCGAACAACGAGATCGTTCTCGATCTGCTCGAAGCGGGGGAGTTGGAACGGGCCCGGGACGTCGTCGCCTGGTTGATCTGGTCGGCGAAGTCGTACGGCGTGAAGGCGGTCAGCCCGGGCGGGGTGGCGGCCTGGAAATTTGGAGGAAACGCAACCACCCTCCACGATCCCGTGCGGGGCTACCAGAAGGTCACGCCAGCGAAGATCATTCAGAGTCTCGCGGGAATTGTCGACGACCTGGGACTCCCGCATCCGTTGCACTTGCATTGCAACAATCTGGGGGCACCGGGAAATTTCGTCACCACGCTCGACACCATGAAGTTGCTGGAGGGGAATCGGGCGCACATTGCCCATTTGCAGTTTCACGCCTACGGCGGCGACGACTGGCAGACCATCAGCAGCGAGTCGCGGGCGATCGCCGAGTATTTCAACGCCCATCCCAACCTCACCTGCGATGCCGGCGCGGTGCTGTTCGGCAACGCGGTGACCATTACCGCCGACGGTCCCTGGCAACATCTGCTGTACCAGATCACCGGGCGCAAATGGGGGAATCTCGACGTCGAAAACGAGACCTGCTGCGGGATCGTGCCCTATTCGTATAAGGGGAGCAATCTGGTCAACGCGGTGCAGTGGGCGGTCGGGTTAGAATTGTTGCTCTTGATCGACGATCCGTGGCGGGTGTTTCTGACGACGGATCACCCCAACGGTGCGTGCTTCTGGCGCTATCCCGAGATCATCCACATGCTCATGGACGCGGAGTTTCGGAATGAACAAGTGAAGAAACTCCCGGAGAAAGCGCTGGCGAAGACCATCATCGCCGAGCTGGATCGGGAGTATTCGCTGGCTGAGATCGCGATCATCACCTCGGCCGGCCCGGCACGGGCACTGGGGATGAAAAATAAAGGGCATTTGGGGATCGGTGCCGACGCCGACGTGGCGATTTACCACGACAAACCCGACGGCCGATTCTTGTTCCGCTATCCGCGTTACGTCTTAAAGGGGGGAGAGGTCGTCGTCGAGGAGGGGGACATCAAGAGCGTGAAACTGGGAAAAGAGTTTCTCGTCCGACCCCGATTCGATCCACAAGTCGAAGAGCACCTGCGTCCGGTGTTCCAACGGAATTACTCGATCGAGTTTGAGAACTACCCTGTCGAGATTGACCTCCTCGAAAACGCCGACGTGCGCGTCCTACCGTAAACCGATCTCACCGCATGATCACGCTGACACTGAATCGACAATTCACGGTTCCCCTGGAACTCGAGAAGCTGCTGCCCGATGTGACGCACAAACTGGAACATGCCGGGGTGTGCGCGACACCCGTTTTCATGGGCAGGCGGCAATATCGGCTGGATGAGTTCTTCGAAATCGAAGGAGAACTCAGCGACCACATCGAGATTCATGGCACCACGTCGAAAATGAAGTCGATTGGTCGGGGGATGTCCCGGGGGAAAATCGTTCTCCACGGTGACGCCGGCATGCATCTGGGAGCGCTGATGACCGGCGGCGAAATCAACGTGACAGGCAGCGCGGCGGACTGGGCCGGGGCCGAAATGCGCGGGGGGATGATCCGAATAGCTGGAGACGCCGGGGGACAGGTCGGAGCGGCCTACCGTGGTGACGCCGCCGGCATGCGGGGAGGGACGATCGTCATCGCGGGAACCGCCGGCCAAGAGGTCGGAATGCGGATGAAACGGGGGACCATTGTCGTTCAGGGAAAGGTTGGCGACTTCGCCGGCCTGCAGATGAAGGGGGGGACGATCGTGCTGCTGCGGGGCGCGGGAGCGCGTCCGGGATCCTGGATGATCCGGGGGACGATCCTCTCGCTCGCGGAACTGCCGCTGCTCCCAACGTTTCGCTACGCGTCGAGCGGCACGCCCACGTTTCTTCGGCTGTACGCGAAGCAACTAGAAACTCTGGGTGCCCCCATTCCGCTGGATGAGTCGCAGGGGAACTGGGACCGGTATTCGGGAGATCTCTCGGTCCCGGGCAAGGGGGAGGTGCTGGTGTGGCGTGCGGGGACGTCGTGCGAGACCGGATCAGACTGATCGTTACTCGGAAACCGGTCCGGCTATTTCCCGGTTCCAATACAGTACAACGTCTCTTTCCGGTCCTTCCCTTCGCCGGTCGCCGTCCGCAGATACAGCCGGCCGCCACCGACAGCGGGGCTGGCGAATCCTTCGGTTCCCAATGTGTTCTGGGCCACGAGTTCGTATTTCTCGGGATTCGCGCGAAACACCGTGGTCTTCCCCGACATATCAGTGACGAAGATGTTGCCCCCCGAGACAATCGGCGACACCCGGAACTTCCCCCCCACCCGCTGCTCCCACTTCTTCGTCCCCTGGTTCGCTTCGAAACAGCGTACGATGCCGTCGTCGTCGAGTTGGTAAACAAAACTCTCGACAGCCAGCAGCGAGGGGCAATACGACCGCGACTTGTTCCGCCAGGCGACCGTCCCGTCGGCGTTCAATCCGATGGTCTCCGCCTGGGGATATCCCCCGCTGGCGAAGACCATCTCTCCCGAAGTCACAACGGTTCCCACACCGGCATCCGCCGTCCCCGGTGTCTCCCAATTCTTCTCGCCGGTCAGGGGATCAAAACTGGCGACAAGGTTGCAGCCGCAAACGATAAGCTGATCTTTACCCCCCAGTTTGACCACCCGGGGGGAAGCATAGCTGGACAGTGCGGGGCGGGACTTGCGCCAGACAATCGCGCCATTCTCGCGGTTCAACCCCGCGAGGAAGCCCCCCTCCTGGTGGTCCGCGGCGATCAGTACCAGCGATCCATACAAAGTCGGCGAGGCGGAGTAACCGAATTTTGCCGCGAATCCTCCCACCTCCCGCCGCCAGAGTTCCTCTCCCTTCAAATTCAGCGAGACCGCCCAGATTTTTCTGTTGTTCAGAAACGTCGCATACAGGTGCTGTCCATCGGTAGCGATTGTGCTCGTGGCCTGGGTGTTTTCGCGGTGCATCTCCCGCTCAAAACCCCCAGCGAAGAGCTGCTTGCGCCACACTTCCTTTCCCGTCGACCGGTCAAGCGCCACCACGGACTGTGTCTGTGCCTGTTCGTCTGCGGTTTCCAGAAAGATCTGGTCGCCCAGAATGATGGGAGAGGAATGTCCGCGCCCGGGAATGTCGCTCTTCCAGACGATGTTTTCCTTGTCAGACCAGGTCGTGGGAACCGCCGGTCCCGTCGCGACGCCATCCACACCGGTGCCACGCCACATCGGCCAGTCATCCGGACCAAATTCGAGCGTAACTCCCTCTCCGACCGCGGTTCCTTCCCCGGACGCGATCTCTGGCGTGCCCCCAGCCGATCCTCCCGGCGGGCGCGGTGGGCGACCGCAACCGATGATGGCGGACAGGAGCAGCGGAATCAGCACAAGGAAACGGGGCATGGGGTGACCTGGGTGACGGAGACCGAAATCGAGCGGCGTACTGCCGATCCACCAAACGATACCGCGCTTGGTGGGCGACAAGACATGGGCGAGGTAGGACGGGGTTCTGGCCCGTCCGCAAAAAAACGGCAGCTTGTGTTTGGTTTCACGTTCGGCCACGGACGGGTCAGAGACCCGTCCTACGGCGGGCGTGCGGCGGGAATCTACTGCTCCCCACCGGCACGCCAGCCCTTCGACCCTACGACACACCATTCTTCTTAAACCACTCCTGCAGCTTCTTCCATGCTTCGTCCGCCTGCTCTTTGCGGTAGCTCGGACGGTAGTCGGCGTAGAAACCGTGCGGTGTGTCGGGGTAGAGAATGATCTCGCTGGGCTTCTTCGCCTCCTTCAACGCGGCACGCATTTTCTCGACCGTGTCGTTCGGAATTCCCATGTCGGCACCACCGTACAAACCCAACACGGGGGCCTTGAGTTCGCTGACAATGTCGAGCGGGTGTTTGGGATGCAGTTCGTCGACCGGATTCGTCAGCCGGCCGTACCAGGCGACGCCCGCTTTCACGCCAGCGTTATGTGCCGAGTACAGCCACACGATTCGGCCTCCCCAGCAAAACCCGGTCACCGCCAGCTTTTCCGTGTCGGCTTTCCCACTCTTTTTCGCCCAAGCGACCGCTGCGTCGAGATCCGACATCACTTGCTTGTCGGGAACCGTCGCCACGATCTTCAAAATCTCGTTGAATTCGGTCAGTTTCGAGACGTCTCCCTGCCGGGCGTATAGTTCCGGAGCGACCGCGAAGTAGCCAAGCTTTGCGAAGCGCCGGCAAATGTCCTTGATGTGTTCGTGAACGCCGAAGATTTCCTGAACCACGAGTACTGTCGGGAATGGCCCTCCTTTCGCGGGCATCGCGCGGTAGCCAGGAATCTCGCCATCCCCGACCGGAATCTTCACCTCGCCCGCTTCGATCCCCTTTGTATCGGTGGTGATCGTTTCCGCCGAGACGGGCTGAACGGCAAGAGCGAAGCCTGCGGCGAGCGCCGTGACGACAAAATCACGACGGGTGAAATCGGTGATCGGCTGCAAACGGGTCAGATCGGGTGGCATGCGCTGGTTCCTGAAAATGTGAATCGTGATGCACGAATGACGGAAAATCTCGCCAACGGCCCCCCACCGCCGCGAGCCGGGAGCATACGGGAGAGTTTCGCGCCAAGTCAAACCGGTGCGTGCTCCGCAAGTCGTTCCGGCGCGAATGCGGCAACTGGCAAATCGCTTTGTGGACAGCGCGGCCCGGGGTGATGAATACACGGACTTGCGGCTCGGGTCTCCGGTGGTTCGTCACGTCTTGAGTTGGGCGGTACAATCCCGAACCGCACCGAGACCAGTTATCCAATTCCCTTCTGGATTCCCCGTGACCCGATCGTCCCGCGCCCCGCTGTTCATCATCTTCCTCACAGTCTTCATTGACCTGCTGGGGTTCGGCATTGTGTTGCCGCTGCTGCCCCGGTATGCCAAGAGTTTCGAAGCGAGTGGTCCGATGCTGGGCCTGTTGATGGCCTCGTTCTCGATCATGCAGTTCGTCTTCGCCCCCATCTGGGGACGCGTCTCCGACCGCGTCGGACGTCGGCCGATTCTCATCCTGGGCCTCGCCGGGTCGGCGTTCTTTTATTCGCTCTTTGGCTATTGCACCTCGCTCGGCGCAACCGGGACGATGTTGGGCCTGGGCGTTCTCCCGTGGTTGTTTCTGTGTCGGATCGGAGCGGGAATCGCCGGTGCCACCATTCCCACCGCGCAAGCCTACATCGCCGACATCACCGGACCGACGCAGCGGGCGGCCGGAATGGCGTTGATTGGCGCCGCGTTTGGGATCGGATTCACGTTCGGCCCACTGCTGGGGGCGGCGTTCGTTCCGGGAGATCTGTCGGACTTTCGGCGGGAAGGAAATCCCGCCCAAGCGGTCTTGCACCTCGACGAATCGCAATTGGAGAAAATCGACGCTGCCAGTGTCGAATACCGCCAGGCCCGTAAAGAACTCGGCAAAAGCAGCAATCGCGACCAGCGCGACGGGTTGAAACGGAGTCGCGACGAGAAGATTGCGGGGATTCTGACAGGCGATCAACAGGCGACTTGGCACCGACTGAACGCACCGGCAAGCGCGCCGGGGTATGTGGCGGGGGTACTGTCGTTTCTGGCGCTCTTGTCGGCCATTTTCCTGCTGCCTGAGTCACTCCCCAAAGACGCGGTGCCGCGTGACCGGCATTGGCTCGACTTGACGAGTCTCCAGCAGGCATTGGGCAAGTCCTCGATCGGACTGATTCTGCTGACCATATTTCTCACGACATTCGCGTTCGCGCAGTTCGAAAGCACCTTGTCACTTCTGACGGATTACTTGGGAATGGCCGACCGGGACAATTACCTGGTGTTCGCCTACATCGGATTTGTGCTGACACTCAGCCAGGGCTTTCTCGTTCGGCGATTGCTTCCCAAGGTGGGCGAGCTGTTGATGGCCGTCACCGGGACGGTTTTGATGACGATTGGGTTTCTGGCGGTCAGCGCGGCGGGAGACCAGGAGTCGACCAGCCTGCTGTACGGCGTGTTGCCGTTGGCGGTGATCGGGTTTTCCGCGTCCAATCCGTCGTTGCAGTCGCTCCTGTCACGTCGAACGAGCGCGGATCAGCAGGGAGGCATCCTGGGATTGGGCCAGAGCGTGTCGGCACTCGCGCGAATCCTCGGGCCGCTTCTGGGGCTGTCGCTATCGGACCACAGCATTCTGTGGCCCTACTGGGCGGCGGCCGGCCTGATGCTGGTGGGGGTTGTCTTGACCTTGATGCTGCGGAAGGGAAACACCGACGTGCCCGACGCAGGGATTGGTCAATCCGGGGGATTGGGGCACTGAAAATCGGCTCTGTCAAAATTGGTCGATGGCGGGAGAAATCCATGAAAAGAACCGCCTGTGCGGGAGATCTTTTCGGCAAGTTCGAAAATCGTTGTCGGCACACTTGAGTTGCGCGAACGTCCCGCTAGAATGGCGTGTCTCTACCCCAGACGAAGAGACCCGCCCCTATAGCTCAATTGGTAGAGCAAGTGACTCTTAATCACTAGGTTCAAGGTTCGAGCCCTTGTGGGGGCAATGAGTTACGTCGATTCGAATTCTATGTCAGAGAAAATCCCCCCCGGTCAGCACCACCTGACCGAGGGGGCAAGTGAACCTTCCGGCTCACCTGGGTGTTTTCGTTCACTCAGCCGGAGCGTTCATGATGCCACATTTTCCGAAACCCTTCTTTCGTGCTGCGCGCGGACTCTGGTATGTCCAGATTGACGGCAAGCAGGTCAACTTGGGCGACAACCAAGAGGCTGCCTTCGAGCAGTATCATCGGTTGATGGCAACCCCGCATCGACTGCCCCCCAAGCAAGTCAGCGGGGAACTGGTCGTCGGGATCATCGACGACTTCCTCGACTGGTGCGAAAAGCACAAAGCCCGCGACACGTACCGCTGGTATGTGAAGCGCACGCAGTCCTTCGTGCTCTCGATTCCCGCCACGTTGACAATTGACAACTTCAAGCCGATTCACGTCACTCGCTGGATCGATTCGCACTCGACCTGGAACGACGGAACCAAACGTGGTTCCGTGATCGCCGTTCAGAGGGCGATGAACTGGGCGGTTCAACAGGGACTGATCGAGAAATCCCCGATCGCGTATTTTGAAAAGCCGCAGGCCGGAAAGCGGGAGCGGGTGATCACGGCCGACGAATATGCTTCCATCGTCGCTCTTGTGAAGCACGCCACGTTCATCGACATATTGACTGTCGCCTGGGAATGTGGTCCACGACCACAGGAACTGCTGCGGGTTGAGGCCCGACACGTCGATCTTCAAAACGCTCGGTGGGTCTTTCGGACTGGCGAGTCGAAAGGCAAGAGACGGGAGCGCGCGGTCTATCTCACTGAGCCGGCACTCGCGATCACGAAGCGGCTGATGCTCGAACATCCGCAGGGGCCGATCTTCCGCAACGCCGAGGGACGTCCGTGGACTCCGTATGCGGTGAACTGCTGGTTCGAACGGATCAAGCGGAAACTCGGCGTCAAATACTGTCTTTACCTCTTCCGTCACTCGTGGATGACGCGGCTGCTCAAGGGAGGCGTCGATCCGATTACCGTGTCGACGCTGGCCGGCCACGTCGATACATCGATGCTGGCCCGTGTCTATGCTCATTTCAGTAACGACACCGAACATCTGCGAAGCTCGCTCAACCGTGGAACGGGGAATGAATCCTGACAGCCGAAAACAAGACGAGGTGACGACGACCGTCACCTCGTCTTGTTGAGTCGATCCCCACATGCACGCGTCGGGGACTAGCTAGAGCTTCAAATGTTTCAATTTCACGCGAGGTCGCGGCGGTTTCGTTTGGTTTTTCTCCGCATTTCGGCACGATGCGAGATAGTCAGTCAGATCCTCTTCGCTGACCCGAACCGCACCACGACCACGCCCGATCCGGTGGCAGGCAATCTTGCCGGTCTCGATCAGGCCGTAGACGGTGCTGAGGGAAACGTTAAGACGTTCGGCGAGTTGGCGGGGTTTCAGCAACATCACCTTGCTCCTTCACTTCAAACCGGACCTTGAGCGCCGTCCAGAAATCCTTCTTGCAGAAGAACCCCTGGAAGCCGAATTCAAACGTCGCCTGCACGGCATTGAGCACCTTGCGCGAAGTGCGTCAGGCGTGCTGGAGATGCCGCCAATGGTAAGGCTCAAGCCCGCGAGTTCCAAAAAAATGACACGCCTCGCGGCACGTCATCATTGGGAAGATGCCCAGAATTCAAGGAGAAACTCGCTCACAGATCGGTCGATACTACGTTGAAGCCGCGCCAGTCCGTTACTGAGATGCCCGCAGGTCCCGGATTCGCTCGATTCTTCGAATCATCGCTGAAAGATTCCGTCGAATCGTCCGTTGGCTGGCCTCCCGCGTCATTCGGATGCTCGATGTGCTCAACCGTCGATCAACACCCGAATATTCTGCCGGGCGATATCCAAGTCTCGGTCGGTGGGATCGGGTGCCACGGCGGTGAAGTATTCATCTGGGACGCCCATCTGATCCTTCATGAGCTGGCCAGCTTCCGGCGATTGATCAACGTATGCGTCTTCGCAGAGATAGTCGGTGTCCCACAAGACCGTGTCTACAAGGCAATCAATCAAGAGACACCACTCTTCCATATCGCCAGAAGTTTCGGCAGGCATACCGTCGGCATCAGAAGTACTTTCCTGATACGCATCGCGGAGCAAACGGCGCCAATGGCACCAGCCTTCGCCCCAGTTCTCGCCAAGGAGCGTCTCGTTTTCGACTTCCATTACCACCCGCTCCTCGATCACTGTGTAGAGCACGGCCACTGCGGATTCGTTCGTCGCCGTCAATGGCGGCGGCGATTCGGTCGATCGGAGCAGGTGATGACCAACTTCCGCCAGCAAGGCCAGTTTTTGGCGACCCTGCAGGCGGTCAAAGATCGGGACCCCGAACTCGATACAATCGCAAATCCCCTCGATCTCCATTTCGACCTGATCGACGAGAACGCCGAACGCATTTCGGATCAATCGGGCCTCAGCCCCTTGCAGGATTCGTTCACCAGCCTGGGTTCGCCACATGGGATTTCTCAACGCAGGACGATTCGAGAGTATGTGCAGGGGTGCCCCGCACGTCGGAGCAGACTACCACGGCGACCCTGCGACTTGCTCGAGTACCGGGACTTCTTCCTCTGGGACAGCGACCTGCACGGACCGCGCAACCCCAGCTTCCCTGACGATTAATCCAAGCTCATCCAATTTGACAATCATGCCGTGCACGGAGGGGGGCGTCAGACGGAAGTACTGTGCCATCTCTTTTTCGGACGGGCCTTGTCGATGAAGTCTTCGGTAGAGGTGAATGAACGCGAGGAATTGACCTTGTCGATCCGTGAATGCCATTTCTTGCTTTCTCTCTTTCAGATGACTGGTTACGAGCGAGGACTCGCTTGTCGCCTGTCGTTTCGGGCGTTCTTTTTTCGCCCTCGGGAGTGATGCCGTGACGGTTGAGCGACCGATCCCGAGAACGTCTGTCCAGAATATGGCGATATCCTCCACCAGCGTTAGCGTAACGTCTGGGCAAGGACACGCAATCCGGAGTCGCACGAAGTCGCCGAAAAGACTTCGTTGAGGAGGAGCTCTCATTGATCGCAAATATCGCTGCTGAATCCAATAGATTCGTGAAGAGCGGGCACTCGATTGAGAAATGAAGCTCGGTTGTCCACCGCAGTGAGCCCCGCCGAATCGGCTCCAACAACAGCAGGCGGGGACGGGAATCGCGATTGTGCGGGGGCTGCCGACCGGCGCGGCTTCGGGGGTGATTTTCTGAGGTGACGGTCTGGGGCCTGGGTGAGGCGCAGGACGGCGATCCCTCGATCCCTCCGCCGTCGGCAGACGCACTGGCGAAGAGTGCGACCGAAGGCAACCGACGCCGCCGGCGGTCGATGCCACGCAGTGGCCAGAAAACCTGGTGAAACACCACGGCAGGCGACCAACGATTTTGCGTGACAATGGGCTTCCGTGTGTGGTAGCGGATAGTTCTGGCTGTCACGGGCACAGTCAGCGCTCTTTCTCCTTCTCAATCGGGTAGTCGAATTCCCCCTCTCTCCAACGGGCGGATGCGTGTGTTCCATGCGCCTCCGGTTCGAGAGCAGGGTGGTGCCAACAAGGTTTTTTCAGGTTCTGTGTCTCCCGCAGTCCGTTCATCGAATCGTTCGCGCAACAACGCGAGCGACCAACGGGTGCGGGGATTTCACTCATCGAGCGGTAGCTCGGGCCGGGTCAAGGGCCCCGCCCTTGCGTGACCTTGCTGGGCCGATTCGGGGGCGTTTGTCACGTCTTCGGTTCGGCCCAGTCTGTTACCGGTGCCGAGTTCCCCGTTTCCTGAGTTACCCCAGAGGAGAGACAACATGGTCAATCTGACCACTGCCAGTCGAGAACTGTTCCGGCGCGGGCCGGACGAAACCTTTCCCACGTTCGAGGCGCTGCACGAACATTGCAACCGCCTGCGAAATGAGTCGACCGATCTGTGGGAACGCCCGCAGGCGCTCACCATCACGCACGATCTGACCTTCTGCGTCGGTGACAACGCCGATCTGCGGCTGAATGACTGGTCGTTTTCGCAGCTCTGCCGCATGACGGGGGTGTCGAAAGACACGATCAATCGCCTGTCGCCCAAGACCGCCAGCAAGGCGTTCGAAGAGACGTTGCCGCACTCCGACAAGCCGTTGCAGATTCTGACCCGAGGCGACTCGGTCCGCTCGCTGCACGGCGTTGCCTACACCCGGCTCTGGAACGCCGACCTGTTGCAGGCGGTTCGCGAGTCGGCCTACGACTTCACGCCTCCCCAGGTGGCGATGAACGGCGGGACCGGCCTCTACTGCGGCGAGCAGGACATGTTCTGCTTTCTGATCGACCCGGTCGGCTGGACGGAGATCGCCGGCGAAGAGTTCGCTCCGGGATTCTTCGTCTGGAACTCGGAAGTCGGTCGGCGGAGTCTGGGAATCCAGACGTTCTGGTTCCAAAAAATCTGCCAGAACCACATCGTCTGGGATGCGGTCGAAGTCGCCGACTTCAGCAGGAAGCACACCGCCAACGTCCGCGACGGACTAACCGAGATCCGCCGGCACATCGACAC
>CAMATH010000173.1 GCA_945860955.1 Planctomicrobium piriforme | reverse complement strand
CCCCGGTCCCCTGACGCTGAAACGCCGCCGCGTCTCCGCAGAGAAACAGCGCATTCCACCCCACCACAGCGGCCACCAGAACCGCAACCCCTCCACGTTTGTTCGCAATCATCACTCGACTCCCCGGGGCGAAGGCCTCGTCCGACGGGACGCGACCATGTCGCTAGCCCTTATCATATCCGCTGGGGAACACGAGTGTGAAGGATTACTTTTCCAGATTGCCAGCGATTACTTCTGCTTGGGTACCACCACCAGTCCCGATTCCGTCACCGTGTAACCCCGCGCGCGATCCTGGTCGTGGTCGTACCCCACCCGGTCATATTCCGGCACCCGCACTCCCTTTTCCAGAATCGCCCGCCGAATTCGCGCATGACGACCGATTTCCACCCCTTCAAACAACATTGAGTCTTCGACCACCGCCCAGCTATTCACCCGCACGCCGGGCGACAGGATCGAATGCCGAACCTCGCCACCGGAAATCACACACCCCGAACTGACCATGCTGTCGAGCGCGTGCCCGACGCGCGGCGACGGTATCCCCACGTCGGCGAAAACAAATTTGGGCGGGGGATACTGCGCGTGGTAGGTCCGGATCGGCCAATCCTGATCATACAGATTCAGTTCGGGATGCACCGCGATCAAGTCGAGGTTCGCTTCATAATACGCCTCGATCGTTCCCACATCCCGCCAATACCGCCGACGTCCGGTGTTCTTGTCGTGAAAGGGAAACGCCCGCACCCTCCGTTTTCCAATCAGCCGCGGAATGATGTTCCGGCCAAAGTCGTGCTGGCTGGCGGTATTGGTCGCATCCTCGCACAGTTCATCGTACAGTAGCGACGCGTTGAAGACGTAAATCCCCATCGATGCCAGACACTGGCTCGGGTCGTCGGGCATCGGCTGCGGGGCGGCAGGTTTTTCCGCGAATTCGACGATATTGCGGCTCTCGTCGATCTGCATCACGCCGAATCCGGTCCCCTCCGCCAGCGGCACCGGCAGACAACCAATCGTCAAATCGGCCTCCGATTCCTGGTGGTCCCGCAGCATTTCGGAGTAGTCCATCTTGTAGATGTGGTCCCCCGCGAGAATCAGCACAAGGTCCGGCTGGCACCGTTCGATGTTGTAGATGTTCTGGTACACCGCGTCGGCGGTGCCGCGATACCAGAACTCGTGCAACCGCTGTTGCGGAGGCAGGACGTCGATGAATTCGTTGAACTCGCGATTCAGGAACCGCCACCCGAGGTTGAGGTGTCGGTCGAGGCTGGCGGCCTTGTACTGCGTGAGCAGCAGAATCTGCCGCAGCCCGCTGTTGATGCAGTTCGACAGCGTGAAATCGATGATCCGGTAGATGCCGCCAAACGGGACGGCGGGTTTTGCCCGGTCACGGGTCAGAGGCTCAAGGCGAGTCCCTTTCCCCCCCGCGAGGATCAACGTCAAAACGCGTGGCATGCTGGACTCCGTTCTCGGTGACGATTCGGGACGACTGCCGGGCTGTGAGGCGCATCTCCATTTTCGGACAATCCGAGTCTGGGGGGAAGTGCGAACGAAATGCCAGTAGATACCACCCGGTTTGGCCAACCGCCCTGCGACACGTCAATAGTTTCGAATGGCCTTCTTGACAGCCTCGAATCGCGAGAGACTCAGCGGTGCCTGTGCCAATTGAAAGACGCTCGGGCAACGGTCGGCTTGTAAAGACCGCGCGATTCGGCGAATCAAGGCCGGGGCGTCGTAACCGGCGGCGATGGCGGCGACACACTCCGCCACGTGATTTTCGGGATAGCATCCGGCCGTTGAAAACAAGAGTACACGGAGATCGTCGACTCGCCGTTCGTCGTGGTGAAGATTCGCGCAATGTTGTGTGTCGAAATCGATCCAGCCCGCTATTCTGGTTGGCAGGTCGACAGTCACGTTTTCGCAGGTCGCGTCTCCGTGACTGAACAGCGAGTCGCAGAATGGCAGATCAACAACCGGCAAGGCGTGAAGTCGCCGCAATGCGGCCGCCGCCAGTTGCGAGGCGGCGAGTTTTTCTTCAATCGACGCCGTGGATGCGAGAATCTCGCAAAGACTGGACCCCGATTCCCACTTCATGGTCAGCGCCCGCCGGTCCGGATCGATGCGGACCTCTCGCGCAAGCGCCTCCGCGACCAACTGCTCGCGTCGCAGCCAATCGCGCGAGGAGAGGACTCGCGAGGGAGCCCGCTGCAGGGCAAGGTACAGATTGCCGAGCGGCACGAACCATTCGCTCAATAACTTCCGCGACTTGCACCGCCAGCCGTCGGAGGAACCATCACCACACGACCAACGATGCAAGGGAATCGCTTTCAGGAGCGATCCCAGTCGACGCCGGTAACCATATCGCAACCGCCACCAGAAACCGGGCGGATCAGCGGATACGGTCAGTGTAGTGGACTCGGCCGGCATGATCGAGAATCGCCCAGACGTATTTGAAAAAGGTCCGCAGGTATCCAAACCGCTGTCGATCCATACGCCGGCTCGACGTGAGCGCGACGATCGAACGATCATAAACGAATCGGCGGGGACGGTCGCGGTAAACGCTCGCCAGGATCGGCCACTCCTCTCCAATCGCCACCGCTTCGTCGAACGGGCCGAACTCATCGAACGCGCTGGCGGTGCAGAACATGCAGGCTGGCATCGCCTTCGCTTTCGGCAAAGGGAGTCTGCGAACATGTCCCCAAAATTGCCACCAGCACCACGCCCGAAAACCGCCATCGAGCGCCGCCAGCGCGGTGATGCCCGCCTCCATTTCTCCAGAGTCGCAATGCGTGACCATCCGGGAAATCGTCTCGACCGGGATCTGGGTGTCGGCGTCGACGAACACCAGAATCCGACCGAGCGCGTGTCGCCGACCATGGTTCCGCGCCCGGGCCGCCCCCCGCGCGCTGAACCGCACCGGACGGACCGCCCGTTGAGCCGCGTAGTGTTCGAGCAATCGCCACGTACCGTCATCGCTCTCATTGTCGACGACAATGATCTCTGCGGCGCACGGTTCTCCTCCAACCTTACCGTGGAAATGCTCGACCGCCCGCAGGGCCGCGTCCAGAGTCCCACTCAGCCACCGCTCTTCGTTGCGGGCGGGAATGATGATCGAAACGTCAGGTCGGAAGAGATCGCTTCGAGTCGATACAAATCCCGGCTGATGTTCAGTCTGTGCCATTCTTGAGGCTCCCATGATTGGATGGTCAGGCCAGCTTGCGTAAACAGCGTTCGGAGTTCCGGGCGTGAGTAGACCCGCCGATTGTCGAGCGGGCAATCTTGGAAACGGATCACGCGCATCCACCGCGCCAGGTGAAACGCCAGACTCCCCCACACGAATCCGCGCAGTCGGAGCCAGAATCGTCCCCACGTACTTTCATACGTCGACTGCAGCACGATCACCCGACCTTTGCTGATCCGCTTCGCCTCACGCAACAACGACAGCGGATCCGCAGGATATTGCAGCACGAACAGCAGCGTGGCGACATCATAATCCGCCTCGGGAGCGGGGATCACCGACCCGTCGAAGAGCGTCGGACCGTCACCGACCCAATGCAGGTCGGCGACGTCGAATTCATCCACGGTGAGTCCCGGCTGCTGCCGCCACATCTGGGCGTTGTGCCCGGTTCCCGAGCCAATGTCGGCAATCCGCCCGGAGGATGGGAAGTGAACGGCGATCCGACGGGTCAATCGTCGCGCGCGGTGACGCATGATCCAAGACAGCAGTGACTTCATGCGGTCTCCCGACGGGAGGCCGCCGACCGTAACGTGGCGAACCGCACCGCTTGCCAACCGGTGTCTTTGAGCTGGCGAATTCTTGCGACGGCGGGGGAGACAGATCCGCGATCGACATCCGCGGGATGCAGCACAATGACGGGGATCGCGTGCGGCGTGATCAGGCGGAAACACGTTCCCAGTTGCGCCCCCAGCCGACCAACCAGAGGCAATCTGCCCCAGTCCCAGGAGTAAGTCGCCAGCGGAATGCGCAGCGGCTGACTCGATTCAAGTCTGCGGAAACCAACTGAATACTCCAGGCCGGTCTCCCGCAGTGCGGCGAATCCGCCGGGGAGCTGCCAGGCGGGAGGAACAAACCCGGTGATTGGCCTGCCGATGATCTCCTCAAGTTCCGATCGCCCGGCGGCAACCCGCGCCGCCACGTCGCGTGGTAGGAGTCCCGCCAGTTCATCGGCACGACCTGTGACCAATGACACCAGCCCAGGTCGATGTTCTCGACGGTGGGTCCAACCATGAAGCAGTATCTCGGCGAAAAATTCTGTCCACCGCTGCCAATGCGCCGAATCGTCCGGCTCAGGCGGTAGCGAGTGCCAGCGAGGGACAAAGGCACCCGCGAGCGTATCTTTCACCTCGGGCGAAACCGTTTCGAGAATGTACTCGATTTCCCGACGGAAAACCGGTGTGACGTCATGTACAATGACGCAGAATTGTTTGTTGGGTGGAACCGTGATCGAGACGCCCGCAGTTGTCGGAGGGGAAGTGAGTTCATGGGAATGAAGCGGAGATTATACCGCGTGGGGTTCCGGTTGGGGTACCGGTTGGGGTTCCGTTTCGCGGGAACCACAACCGGAGCGGTGCCGCGGAGCGTCGTCGTCACAAAACCGACAGCCCCCTTGCTTCGCGTCGACCGGCGACTAATCTCTATACTTCACGCGGTCTACCTCTCGCAAACTCCCCGGAACGAACCATCGTGATTCCGAAACTGGCGACACAATTCCTCCTGTGCGCGACCCTGGCCCTGGGTCTTTCGCTTCCCGCGTCGCCCGTTTGGGGTCAGCAGCGTGTGGGTCCGTTCACACAGCCGACTCGTTCGGTGCGCAGCCGGGCGATCGATCAGCAGCATGTAAAACTCGACCTCAAGTTCGATTTCGACAAACAGGAAATGAAGGGGCGAGCGACCCATCAAATGACGCTCTTGACCCCCGCCAGTTCGGTGGAACTCGACGCCGAAGAAATGGCGATCGGCGACGTGTTTCTCTCTCCCGAGAGCATGGCGAAACCGCCGACCAAACTGCAAACGAACCACCAGGCGAACAAGCTCACGATTCAACTCGGCCGGGAGTATCCCGCCGGCCAGAAGATCGAACTGGTCATCGACTACACCGTCACGAAGCCGACCAACGGGGCGTACTTTGTGATCCCCGACGCCAGCGAACCGAGCCAGCCGAAAATGGTCTGGACGCAAAGCGAACCCGAATTCGCCCGCTGCTGGTTCCCCTGCCTCGATTCCATGAACGATCGACTCACCAGCGAAATCGTCGCGACCGTCCCCTCGGACTTCGTGGTTCTGTCCAACGGAACCCTGCAAGGAAAGAAACCCAACGGCGACAAAACGACCACCTGGCACTGGTCACAGAACAAGACGCATTCCCCGTACCTGCTGTCGGTGGTGGCGGGGGATTTTGAAGTCATGGAACAGGCGTGGGATGGAATTCCGGTGCAGTCGTACGTTCCCCGGGGACGCCTCGCCGACGCCCCCCGCAGCTTCGAAAAGACTCCCGCGATGCTGAAGTTCTTCAGCGAGAAGATTGGGTATCGGTACCCGTGGCCGAAGTACGCCCAGATCTGCGTCGATGAATACGGCTGGGGGGGAATGGAACACACGTCGGCGACCACCCTGAATCTCGACACGCTGCACGACGCCCGCGCCCACCTCGACGTGTCGAGCATCAATCTGGTGGCGCACGAGCTGGCCCATCAGTGGTGGGGCGACCTGGTCACATGCAAAGACTGGGGCGAGCTGTGGCTGAATGAAGGGTTCGCCACCTATTTCGCGACGTTGTGGACCGAAGAAGACGAAGGGATCGATGAAGCGATCTGGCAGCGATACCGCGAAGCCGAAGGGTTTCGCGGCGAAGACGCCAGTTACCGGCGATCGATCGTCAACTACAAGTACGATACTCCCAACAACATGTTCGACGGTCACTCGTATCCCAAAGCGGGGCGGGTGCTGCACATGCTGCGGTATGAATTGGGTGACGAAATGTTCTGGCGGTCGTTACGGCACTACACCGATCTCAATCAGTTCCGCACGGTCGAGACCGCGAACCTGCGAATCGCCATTGAAGAGGCGACCGGCGCGGGGATGAACTGGTTCTTCGACCAGTGGCTGTATCGGGGGGGCTACCCCGAGTTCACGGTTGACTGGAGCTGGGATGACAAGGCGAAAGATGTGCGTGTCACCATCAAGCAGACTCAGCCCGTCGACGCGGTGACACCGTTGTTCCGAACGTCGGTCGATCTCGAAATCGCGCTGCCGAACGAAACGCAGACGAAACGAGTGATGATTTCCAAAGCCGACGAGACGTTTCATTTTCACGTCGACGAACGGCCGACGCGGGTCTGTTTCGACCCGGAAGACTGGATCCTGAAAAAACTGACGTTCAACAAAAGCAAAGAAGAACTGCTGGATCAGCTCGCCCGAGACAAACATGTGGTTTGCCGGGTGCAGGCGGTGAAGGGTTTGACCGACAACCGAGAGGAACCGCTGGTCGCCGCCGCTTTGCTAAAGGCTGCGCAGACCGATTCCTTCTGGGCGGTCCGACAGGAGGCGGTGAAACTGGTCGGTCGCTTGAACACCGACGCGGCGCGGACCGCACTCATCGCGATCGCAAAAACCGACGCCAAGGCGGTGGTGCGACGGGAAGCGGTGAGCGCGCTGGGGAACTTTCCCCATGACGAGAGTCGACAGGCCCTGCGCGACGTGATCGCCCATGACCAGTCGTACTTCACGGTCGCTGAGGCGTTGCGAAAGTTGTTGCAGATCGATCGCGATCACGTCCGCGACGCGCTGCTGGCCGCGTTTGACCAGACCAGCCAGAACGAAGTGATTCTGCGGGCCGCCTGCGACGGTCTGATTGAACTGAAAGACACGACGGTCGCCGACCGGATTGGCAAGCAACTGGAGGGGGGTCTCTCCCCCGAGCGGCGCGGCGTGCTGCTGGGGGCACTGGCGCGGATGAAACCGGGGGACGCCGAGACATTGCGGCTGCTGCACGACCAGCTCGACAACAAACGGCGGGAAGTCCGCAGGGCGGCAATCGAGTCGATTGTCGCCCTGGGAGACGCGGCGTCCATCGCGGCGTTGCAGTCCCGCCGGGCAAAGGAACAATCTCCCCGCGGCGTGCGTGCGATCGACGAGGCGATCACCAAACTGCGTGATAAACAGAAGTCGGGAGACAAACTGCAATCCGAGTTCGACGGGTTGAAACGGCGGAATGAAGAACTTGAGCAGCGGCTGAAGAATCTGGAGGCGAAGGGGGGGAAGTAGGTTGGGGACAGGTTTTGCGATCGAGGTGCGAAACGAGACAGTCGGCAAGGAGATCGACGCAACGTCGTTTACCAGCCGCCACGCCCCGCAATAGCCACTGCGGGGCGATCAGGAAAAGGAGACCAAGAATGTCCAGATTCTCGCTGGAAAGGGTTACGATTGACGGCTTCCGCAGTCTGCGTCAGTTGACGCTGGACGGCTTGGGCGCGATCACACTCCTGGTCGGCGCGAATAACTCGGGAAAGACGAGTGTTCTGGAGGCACTCTCGATCCTATGCAATCCAGAAGATCCCCAGGAGTGGCTGACGATGGTCCGTCGGCGCGATTTTGGAGGACTCGACGAGACGCGAATTCAGTCCCTGCGCTGGTGTTTTACCCAGGCTGGTCCCCTTCTTGCCCGCGAACCGGCGCGGAGTTACCTCCCCCCGCGGTATGAAGGGTGCTGCGAGATGACTTGCGATGGTTGTTTTCCCCTTAGGAAGCTGGCGGTCAACTACCGGGACATCCTCCGCGAACCGGTTGAACGGGACACCAGTGGAAACGGCAGTACACCTGCCGGCCCCGCGATCGACGTGGATTTTGACGAACCGGATCAGGGGGCTGAGATCTCGCACACGTTCGACCTCTGCGACGGCTCCACTCGAGGGGATTCGATTGAGTCAACAAGTCGCACGGCCGCCGCTCCGGTCACAATGCAGTTTTGGGAGAATGACCCACCTACGGGACGCCGACCTCCGCCGATGGGGTCTGCACAATTGCCCTGCCAGGTCCTGACACCCTACTCGTATCAGATCAATACGAGGCAAGTCGTAAAGCAGTCTCAGCAATTGCTCTCGGGTGCCGCAGCGTCGAAATCTGCACGATCACAACTTCTAGCCCTGCTGGCGCTTTTCGATCCCGAAATCGTCGACATCCAAATCGCCTCGTTCCGTGGCCGACGGCCCGCGATCTATCTGAGCCACTTGCGGTTGGGAGTCGCTCCAATCACTGTATTTGGCGACGGCGTGCGACGCGCCATTCTCCTGGCCAATTCGCTGAACATGCTTCAGGGGGGAGGATTGCTACTGATTGACGAGGTCGAGACGGGAATTCACGTCAGTGCGTTGCAAAGCGTGTTTTCGTGGCTGGCCAAGGCGGCCCGAGAACTCGACGTGCAGATTGTCGCGACAACACACAGCCTGGAAGCGGTCGACGCGATTTCAGAATCTGTCAGCGATCGAATGGATGATCTGGTGACGTTTCATCTTGAACAAAAGGCCCATCAAACGATTGGCAAGCGGTTCAGTGGTGATTTGCTCCGGCGAATTCGTGAAGAACGCGGGTTCGGTCGCTTGCTTTCGGAGTGGCCGACTTCGGGATGAAAACGCGGAGCCGCGCCCGGGGAGAGCGCATGACAGCTCCTTCTCATTTCCTATGGATTCTCAATCTCGGTCTGGTTACCCTAAATGAACTCGTGTCAGAGTCCAGAGTCACGTTGAGGTACGACAACGGGAACTCCAATGGAACAAATACCAGCCTCTGCCAGTTGCACACCGACCAAATCGAACCCGTCGGAAGTCGCGGCGGTACGGGCAGAATGGAAGGAGCGGCTACCCAACTGGTTGCAACCACTACTGACTTGGCTGATGGGCTTCCCGTACTCTGGTCAAGAACCAATATTTCCCGACAAGCCATGGTGGATTTCCGTTGTCATTCCTACGTTCGTACTCACCAGCGGCGTGACGATGGCGATGGCGATCGTGAATCATGGGGGAATTGCCTGGGCTGCCATTCCCATCGCATGGTTGCTCATCGTCAACGCGGCGAGGACGTTCCAGGTTCACGTTTGTCACCAGGGAATTCATGGTAACTTCAGCGGCAACCAGACCGTCGATCGCGCGGCGGTGGAAGTCGTCTCCACCGTGTTGATGGTGCAAGGATATGACGAGTACCATGATGGCCACGACGATATTCACCACCCGAAGCTTGCGAGTGACGAAGACCCAGACCTGAAATTCACAGTCAACGTCATGAAGATCAAACCTGGAAACCCCGAGAGTGTCAACAAACGAAAGTTCCTCTTGTCAATCGTTTCTCCGAGAATTCATGCCCTCCTCATTATCAGCCGGTTGAAATCCAACTTCGTCTCCTGCCCCATTTACAGACGTCTCATGTCGATTGCATGGCTCGCGGTGTTCATCACCGGGATTGTCGTAAGTGGAAAATGGGTCGAGTTGCTCTATGGTTGCCTTGTCCCTGTGACAGTACTCTACCACGCCTCGGCGATGTGCCAGTTTGTCACCGAACACTTTTGGGCAAACAAACGCCAATCCGATCAAAGCGGCGGTGGCCACTATCTGTCGCTCCTCCTCAATCGCCACCTCGGCGACCCACTGCCCGAGAAAGGGATTGCTGGGGCGAAATGGCTCCAGTGTTGGGTGATTTGGTGGGCTCGGTTGTTGTTCTACCACATGCCAGTGCGCATGGGCATTCTAGTGGCGGACCTCCCCGTCCATGGCAGCCACCATCTCGATCCACATGACAAGGGGTGGACCAATGCGATCTACTCCCATCACAATCTTGCCAAACGACCCGGCGGGCATCCTGTCGAGGTTTTTGGCAGCTTTGGCGCGATTTTCGACCGCGTCATGGCGTCGTTCGCACAGCCCGTCCAGGAAGAGAATGGCACCGAAGTGGCGGCATCTACGAGTCTGTAATCCATGACCGTCACCCGTACAATGTGACTTCGACCCGCACGGGGAACCTGATGCGTCCGGACTTCCCCGTGCGATTCTCCTTTCGGATGCAAGGCTGAGATCAACTCATGAACTACGCGGACAATCAATTCAAGTGGGTGGCCGTCCTCAACAAAAAGGTGGCGCTCCCGCAGTTGCTGAATGCCTTGGGGCACCTCGCGGTCGGGCTTCGCCCGCAATGCATTGAAGAAGCTGCGGGCTTTTTCCACAGCTACGAAGGTGCTGACGGAAAACAAGTCGCGTCGATCAGCAATTGGCCGGTGATCGTGCTTCGGGCAGACAACGGCAACCAGCTCCGAACGCTTCGCGCCAACGCTCTGACCGCTGGCCTGCCATGTCAGGCGTTTCTCGACACCATGCTCGGCACGTCGGCCGAGGACCAGCTTCAAAAGACCAAAACGACAGCAGACGACAAAGCCGAGTACTTCGCGGTCATGATTTTTGGCAAATCCGATGTGCTGCAGACGTTGACGAAAAAGTTCTCGTTGTTCACGCAACCTGCGGCCGACAGCAACCCGGCGAGTTAAAGTGGGTCAGGTCGCATTAAGTGTCCCGGGCGAAACCGGATGATTCCCAACCACTGGTCTCGCCTGCCGCAGTCGTCGGAACGTCCGAATGGCTGAAGCCGCCGAACGAAAGCCGGCTAAAGGGCCGGCTGTAGTGACTGTTTCTGCCTTGCTCACCACCAGTTGAAACTGGTGGCAAAAAGGGAGTCGGCTGAAGCCGACTAATGCCGCCAGGCGGAGCCTGGCAAGACGTCGGCGGGATAACTATTCCGCCTTTTCCTTACCGCGGCGATCTCCTGAAGCGCGTACGATCACTCAACAAACACGGTCTTCCCCCCATGAATCGACGCCACTTTCTCACCTCCACAGCGGCTCTGGCGCTGAACGCCCGCCTGTTCGCCGCTTTGCGACTCGACCTGCTGCAAGAGGCCGCGGATGTGTTGTCGAACGCGGTCGGCGATCGGCAGTTGACCGCCGCCGTGCTGCATGTCTCGCAGAAGGGGCAATCGTTCACGCGCTCGTTTGGTTCGGACGTTTCGGTCGACGCGATGTTCCTGCTGGGGTCGATCACGAAACCGATCTGCGTCGCCGCCCTGCTGACGTTGCTCGACCAGAACAAATTCTCTCTTGACGACCCGCTGCGGAGATATGTGCCGAGGTTTGTGGGGGAGGGACGCGAACGTGTGACCCTGCGGCACCTGCTGACGCACGTGTCGGGTCTCCCCGATCAACTGGCCGACAATGACAAGCTGCGGAAAGGGCACGCGGGGCTTCCCGAGTTTGTGGCCGGCGCGATTCGGGCACCGCTGAGTTTCGCCCCGGGGGAGAAGTACCAGTACTCCAGCATGGGAATTCTGCTGGCGACGTATGTCGCCGAGCGCATCACGGGCACGTCGATTCGGGAGATCGTCGAGCAGTCGATTTTCAAACCACTGGAGATGACGCGGTCGGCACTCGGGTTGGGACGGTTCACGTTGAAAGAGATGGTCCCCTGTCAGGTCAAACATGCCGCCCCCGAGGCGGGGGGTGGAGATCCCGCCGCCCGCGATTGGGACTGGAACAGCCCCTACTGGCGCAAGCTGGGAGCACCGTGGGGAGGAGGGCACGCGTCGGCCGCCGACCTCGATCGATTCCTGGCGGAGTTTCTGTTCGCCAAGGGAGCCGCCCTGCGGCCGGCGACGGCAAAGCTGGCGATCCGTAACCAGAACGATGCGGACATCACCCCCCGCGGACTGGGGTTTGGCGTCGGAGCGGCTGCGGGCAGTCCGGGCTGTTCTGAAAAGACCTTCGGCCACACCGGTTCGACCGGCACCCTCTGCTGGGCCGACCCGGCGACCGAAACGATTTGCGTTGTTTTGACTTCACTCCCAGGCCGGGCGGTGCAGCCTCACCCCCGGGAAGCAGCGGCGGCCCGCGTGGCGGCAGCCGCGAAGTAGCTGCGGAAGTCTCCCGAACATAACACCCGGAATGTCGCTGGTCGTCGCGTTGAGTCTTCAAGCCGCGATGTCCATGCCATTGATCAGGCTGTTGGGTAGAAGCTGGGGGGGGACTCTGTCCCCCCCAGCCCCACCCCTGGGATTTTGGAGGCATGGGTCCAGTGTCCAATGGTGGATCTGTCGCGCGGCGGTTGCGAGCGTTTCGGTGATTCCCGGGAAGGACAGGGCCATCCATCAGAGAACTGTCCGTGTGAGTTGATTGCCCGCGAGAGAAGTCACGCCATCGATTCGGGAGAACCCGCCACCCGGCGGTAATCGCTAGGTTGGCTGGTGGGTGGCCCCAGATTTCTGAGGCCACGACGAGTAACACGTTTAGCTTTCGCGCGCTCACGGGAAGTTCATTGATGGTTCATCAGCCGAGTACGAAAGTGAGATAAAAAGTCAGTTCGAAAACTCGACTCCGTGAATCCGTCCGATACAAGCTCGAATGGACTCAGCCCCGGTGCGTCGAGTCCGATTCGATTCCACGGATTCCTGGAGGATGAGATGCGCTGGTTGGAGCGAACAAGGCGATTTCTGGTCGGGTTGGCGATTTGGGGAGCGACGGCGACGGCGGCGATCGCCGGCCCGATCGAAGGGTTGCGATACATCGGGCAGCAGACGCTGCCGACCGGATCGACGTACTCGGGAACTGAGATCGGGGGACTCTCGGGAATCGACTATGACCCGGCCACCGGCACTTACTGGGCGATCAGCGACGAACGCAGCGCGACCGGTCCGGCCCGGTTCTACAACACGTCGCTTGATTTCGACCAAAATGGATTCTACGGCGTCTCGTTCAACTCGGTTCAGACGATGAAGCGTTCTCCCGGCGAAGGAGGGGGCACGTTCCCCTTGAACACCGTCGATCCCGAGGCGATTCGTTATGACGCTTCGTCGAATACCTTCTACTGGGCCAGCGAAGGGGACCGCCTCCCGCCGGGCAATCTGCAGAACCCATTTGTCCGCGAAATGGACATCAACGGCGACTACGTGCGCGAACTCGCCACGCCGGCGAAGTACAATCCCACCGCCGGCGCGCAGGGAATCCGCCGCAATCTGGCGTTTGAGAGCCTGACGCTTTCCACCGACGGACAGACGGTCTACACGGCGACCGAGAACGCCCTGTTTCAGGACGGAACCGACGCCACCCTCTCCACCGACAGCCCGTCGCGGATTCTGTCGTTCAACAAGTCGACCGGTGCAGCCGGTGCCGAATACGTCTATAGAGTCAGCCCGGTGATCGAACCGCCGCTTCCCAGCAACGGGTTCGCCACGAACGGTCTGGTCGAGTTGCTGGCGCTCGACGCCGAGAACTTTCTGGCGGTCGAACGGTCGTTCTCCACCGGCCGCGGCAACCGCATCCTCATTTACAATGTCAACATCAGCGGCGCGACCGACGTCTCGAGCCTCAACGCTCTGACCGGCAGCGAGACTCCGGTGAGCAAGTCGCTGCTGTTCGATCTCGACGTGCTCGGGATCCCGCTCGACAATATCGAAGGAATCACGCTCGGCCCGAAACTGGCCAACGGCAATCGGTCGGTGATTCTCGTTTCGGACAACAATTTCTCGGGAACCCAGTTTACCCAATTCATCGTCATGCAGGCCGTTCCCGAACCCTCTTCGATGGCGCTCTGCGCGGTCGCGGTCGCAGCCCTCGTGTTCTACCGCTCGCGCCGCCGCACGATCGGCTGATTGCTTCGTGAACAACGTCGCAACGACCACCTCGAAGGTTCGCCTTCGAGGTGGTCGTGTTGTTTCGGCGACACCGGTCGAGGCCAGTGACACCCGAGGCCGGTGACACCCATCAGCCGCGCCAGGCTGCCGGGGCTGAAGTCGCCACAACCTCCACCGCGACTCCTGGTTGCGTCACAGGCACAGAGGGCAGACATCCAGAGGTTGTTTGCCCTGTGGGTGTCCCAAGCCGCGCAAACCGCAGTGATCAAGCGGTCGGGCAGAAGCTGGGGGGGACTCTGTCCCCCCCCAGCGTCGGTGCCACTGCATCGCATTTGTCGCCAGATTCTCGCTACCAATTCCGGTGACAGGGCACTTGTTTTGGTTCCGGCCCCACGAAGTGGGTCCGCGCTGAGCGAATTCGGCTGCAATCTGAACGACTTTCGATGACAGGAATCCGCGGTGGGCACACATGTCCAGTGCTGGTTTTGCTTCTTGGCTGACGCGCCGCTAACCCGAGTTCCCCAACTGTCGACGTAAGTCCTTAATTTCCAACGGGAGCCCCCCCGTTTTTTCCACTACATTCAAAATTGGATTATTTTTTCACACCCCCTTCCCAGACCCTGGCCGGCAGTCGCAGACCCAGGTGGTCCAACAGA
>CAMATH010000172.1 GCA_945860955.1 Planctomicrobium piriforme | reverse complement strand
GCGTCTGCTCCGCCGCCGGGATCTCGATTCCCGCGATGACGATCGGTTGGATTGGCTGGGGGTCTGACTGGCTCATGCGCCATACATTCCCCGAAAAACCGACTTTGAGTAAATACCAGTTTCCGAGGGGTTATTGAGCAGTTACGATCCAATTCTGGTGCAGCGCTGCAATTCTGACAGGAGGTACGGAAAGTCGTCGCAAAGCTGGAGATGGCTTGCCACCATTCCTCTTTTCCTGGCGCGGATTGACCCAATGCGGCCGTTGGCCGAGCGACGGCAAAACTTGTGTTTCCAAAACCATTCAGACGCAATTGAATGTCTCGCCAAAACAGGCTGCTCGCGTGATCCTCGAGTAGATCCCGTCCGATTTGTTCGAAGATCGTTTCAATTTCCTCAATGCTCTGTGGAGGAATGCTCTTCCATTGAACTCTCGGTTGCAAACCGAGTTCCTCGACAAAGGCAAGGAAAATCCGCGAATCAAGAAGATAATTCTCGATCTCATGGCGCTGCCACATCAGGTTTCTGGGATTGGAATTGCTCCACGTGGAGGCGCATTTCTCGGACGCTTGAAAATCCCGGTCTTCAACAGTGACCACAACACTCGACTTATCACGACTTTCCAGATACAGCCGAACCGCCCCCAGTCCCTTGCCGCCTCCCGCCGCGTGAATCTGAACGTCAAGATCGTTTTGCTGAACCACCAACTCATTCAATAATCGAGCGTCCAAACTATCGGGTGGCCCTTCACAAACTAGGTACCGATTCACGGAACAGGCTCCGCAATCGGCGAGTCTTCAATCTGCCCGAGATCGATCACCGCATCGGGCCGAACGGCGTCTCGCAGATACGGGGAATGTGTTGTCGCAATGATCTGATTCTCTTCGCCCATCTTCGGTATCAAGTGCAACAATTTGCGTTGCCAGATGGGATGCTGATTGAGTTCCAATTCGTCGATCAAAACAATCGATCGGTGAATTCGCTCGGTGACAAACCGAATCAGCACCAAGAGTGCCATGCGCTGCCCGCTGCTCAAGCCCGCGAACGAATACTCGCTGACTCCGTCATGGAAGAAAACGTCGATCTCACCTTTTTCCTGTTTTACACCTGTGATCCGATGTGGGGCGCATAACTTCTCGTAACACTCCTTTACAATGTCAAAATCCGAGAACTCTGATGTTTCTCCGGTTGTTTTCGGCACCACCGATTTGAACCACATGTCAATCAGGATTTCCCGGGGATCGGTCGTCTTGGAATCGATTTCCTGGTCGGCATCCGCGATTCCGCCGGCGATCAGATTCGCCAACCGCCGCGAAACAGTCCTCCCCAATCCCGTCCGTTCCTGATCGAATGTGAATACGCCTCCCGCGAGTCGAAACCAGGAGAAATCCAGCCTCCTTACGGCCAGTAATCGCGCCACCCGCACTCGCGATTTCAACAGATGCCACCCATCACGCGGCGTGCATTGGGTGTAACCAAATCGCGATTTGCCTCGCGGGTCCGGGTATTCCCACGTCAGCTCCAATTCGCGAACATCACTCACCGTCTCGGGCGACTCCTGTTGCGACAGGATCTCTCGCGTCGCGATCAATTCGTCTTCGCTGAACTGGATCCAACAGGTGACTCTTGCGCGGAGCGCGCCGGGACTCACCACTTGCCATGGCGACAGTTTGAATTCCGAACGCGTCGCGGGCAATTCCAATGTCGGACCAATGGCGGCGGCAATCGCGTCGAGAATTGTTGTCTTGCCACACGTGTTCGGTCCGACCAATAAGGTCAGATCCCGAACCCGCCCCAAGGAATCGACGAAATCAAGCTCGAATGGACGCCCATGGGCTCCCAGCTTTCGAAAGTTCTCAATCTCGATTCTTGCGAGTTTCATAGTGCGGACGCGCCAAGGTCACCCATTCCGCTGATGAAACGATCCAAACTCCGACAACCGCACACAGAGAAAACCGCAATCAATGATGCGCAATCACCGGCGTATGCCCGTGACTGTGGTCATGATCGTGCCCATGATCATGACTGTGATCGTGGCTGTGATCATGATCGTGTCCACCATGGCCATGGTCATCGTGGCCGCCGTGGTGATCGTCATCGAGCGCGACTGGTTCATCGAATTGACAGCACGAGGCGCAGCAGCCTGAAAGCTGCAGCGCGCCCGCCAGAAACATCAGGCAGACCAAGCCGGTCACGAAAACCGTCTTCTCAACGAAATTACTCACCTTCAACCCGACCACATCCACGCCCCCAATGGTCGGCGAGACGTTCCCCCAGATCAAAATCGCGACCGCCGCCAGCAGCACCACCCCCACCCAACCCCCACGCGCCAGCGTCAACCGCAACTTGGTCCAGTTCACCGCGAACATCCAGAAAGCCAGCCACCCCACCAGCGGCAACCACGGCCCCAAGAGCGCCAACAGGGCATACAACAACTCGACCAGCGAACTGAGTGTTTGACCCAACGCCTGAAACAGATTCCACAAAGCGTTCATCGCCGCGTTTTCGTTGTTGGACAGGAGGACGGAAGTTCAGTTGGGCGAGTCTCAAGGAGGCTCGCCGTCGATTGATGTTTACCACAAATCCCGGGGGGCTGCCACTCGCCCTTCACCCGGTTTCCCAATCTCGGTTCACCCCCCGGCATACCGCAGGTATCCCTGCGCCGCCCGATCCCAGGAATAGCCGGACTGAATATGGCGAATGCCGGTGGTCAGCAATCTCGCGTAATCCGCCGGCCGTTGTGAGACGTCCACAACGTCGGCGAGCGCCTGCCGCAATTCGGTCACCATGGCCTGAAACAGCGGAAAACGCATCCGCTCTTCCACACGGTTGAGAGCCGAATCGTGATGTCGGTACGCCGTCGCGTTGATTCCCTTCCAGTCCTCAATCTCGGTCGGCAAGCCGTCGGGTTCGTGGAACAAAAACCCTGTCGGCGGAGCGGTTTTCGCATGCACCCGGGCGATTAACCTGCGGACCGCCGCCGACGTGGAGGCCGCCTCGCGCGCCGGGACGATCTGTTGCAGCACCCCCCCTGTGGCCCGGCCGATCCCAATCGTGCCATTGAGGTAGAACTCATTCGCCATTCCAAACGGTTCGTACAGGGAGGGCATTACGCCGCAGGTCGCGCCGCGGAGCGCTCCCACAAACCCCTCGGCGAACCGAAACGGAAACCCCAGGACATGCCGGGGGTGGCGGGCGGCGAACCCCTTCAGGAAACTGAGGCCGGCCAAACCTTCATCCCCGGGGATGGGGAAGAACACAAACCGCGCGTCGACACCCGACTCCAGCAGATCCTCGGCGGCGCGGGTGGCGACATCGTACCCCTTCTGCCGGCAATCGTCGCGCCCCGCCATCACAAACAACGGAGACCGATCGCGGCCAAATTGCGTCAGATCGCCCCAGACCGGCCGGTCGGCCGCGGGAACGAATTTGTCGAGCGCCGTCAGAAACGTCGTGAGGTGCGTCGCCTTCCAGTCCAACAGCGGCTTCACCGTTCTCCGTTCCGCCTGGGCGAGCAAATCCTGGGGGACCGCCAGATCGGTGAAGGGACCGTTGTCGACCCCCACAATGCGGGCCGACAGGATGTGAGCCAAGTGCGGTGCCAGCACCTTCGACTGAAACGGATCTTCGACCAGGTCGCGGGCGAATTGATCGGAAACAGTAAAAACCGGCCATTCACACACTCCCAGTGCGCGCTGCAACACGGTCTCGCCCGGGCAGGTGTGCGGTGCGAAGCCAGCGTGTTTCAAGCGACCTCCCTCGGCGGCAAAGTCGTAACTGTTGTGCAGCGTGAGGAACATCCGCGGCCGCGATGTTTTCCCCGCGGCCGCCAGGGCCACGGTCGCCGCCTCCCAGTCTTGCAGCAGCAGTGTCCACGGAGCCCCGGGAGCGATCACGCGCAGTGCCTGCAGAACCGCCGCCCCAAAAAAGAGCGCGTCCCGAAACAGCGTCTCGGCGTCAACGTCATAGGGGTGTTTCGCCCCCGCGAAAAAGCTGGGATCCTCGGGGCGAATGAAGTAATGCGGTGCCGGGCCGTCGTGGCGATGCACATGCACAACGAAATTCCGTCCGTCGAACGGGACCCCAAAACTCCCCGCCCAGGTCAGCGGAAGGTTGGCGGTCTTGCCGATTCGATGATGGAACGGGGTGAACACAACCGTCGGTGTTTTCGCGCACGCCGCGACGCGACCGGGGAGTCGCGCCAAGACCGCCGCGATCCCTCCGGAGGGGGCGAATTCCGTTTCGTAGGAGACAAATGCGATCAAAGCAAAATCCAGCAGGAGTCCGAAATCGATGCGAACACGAGCGGCGCGAAACGTGAATCGCTGGGGAAATCATCTGCGGAACAATGGGGATTCAAGCTCCCCGGGGAGGCCGCACCTCGTAAGGCAGAGATTCTCCCGCCAGTCCCGCCCGCAGGTTTTCGATCGACATTTCGATCATCCGCCGGCGGGTCCGGTCCGACGCGCTTCCCAGATGCGGGGTGATCACCAGGTTGTCGAGCGACAATAGGGGGTGATTGCGGGGCAAAGGCTCCGGCGCGGTGACGTCGATCGCCGCGCCGGCGATACGCCGCGTCGACAGCGCCCGAAACAGCGCGTCGGAATCGACGACCGGTCCCCGTGCGACGTTGATGAGAAACGCCGTCGGCTTCATCAGGCCCAATTCCTGATCGCCGATCAGCCCGGTGGTTTCTTTCGTGAGCGGACAGTTCAGGGCGACGAAATCACTCTGCCGGAGCAATTCTTCGAGCGAAACATAGGTGACACCCAGTTCGCGCTCGGCCGCTTCGTCCCGCCGGCGATTGTGGTAGATCACTGGCATCTCAAATCCACGAGCCCGGCGGGCGACCTGTTTGCCGATCCGTCCCAGCCCGACGATTCCCAGCGTGCTTCCCGTAACCTCCGACCCGATCAAAATCGACGGGTCGTAGTGCGTGAATGCCGGGCTGCGGGCGAACTTGTCTCCCACGACGACGTTTCTGGCCGCCGCCAGCAGCAACGCCAATGTCATGTCGGCGGTGGAGGCGTCGAGACACCCCGGAGTGTTTCCGACGGGGATTTTCCGGGCCGCACACGCCGGGACGTCGATATGATCGACCCCCACACCATGATTACTGACAACCCGCACGTTCGGCATGCGGTCGAGCAACGGACCATCGACCGTGGGATGGCCGTAGGTGATCACGGCTTGAACTTCACCGAGCGTCTTCGAACCGGGCGATTCGTCCCAGGGGCGGACATCGATCTCCGGTCCGAGCAGTTCCAGAAACAGCGGGGGCAGTCCATCGCCCATCACGGGAGTTCGCGTCATGTTCGTTACCGATCACCCACGGGCACGTAGCCACGGTCAGCCGGGCCGACGTAATTGCTCGACGGGCGGATGATTTTGTTATCCGACCATTGTTCCAGCACATGAGCGCACCAGCCGGCGATCCGACTGGCGGCGAAAATGCAGGTGAACAGTTCCCCGGGAATTTCCATGTAGTACTGCAAACTCGCCGAGTAAAAATCAACGTTGCAGTTCTTTTGGATCGCCTCTTTGATCTGACCTTCCAGTTCAACGGAAAGCTCGTACCACAACGGCTCTCCCTTTTCGATTCCCAACCGGCGCGAAAGGTCTTTCAGATGTCGCGCCCGCGGGTCTTCCACCTGATAGACCGCGTGCCCGAATCCCATGAACTTCCCCTTCCGGGCTCGGACTTCCGCGATATACGGACCGACGTTCTCCACGGAACCGACGTCGAACAGCATTTTCAACACTTCGGTATTCGCGCCGCCGTGCAGCGGGCCTTTCAACGTGCCAATCGCCGCCGAGATGACCGAGTACCAGTCAGACAACGTCGCGGCGACCACCCGGGCCGCGAACGTACTGGCGTTGAAGCCGTGTTCCGCGTGCAGAATGAGAATCAAATCCATCGCCCGCGTCGCGTCGGCCGAGGGGACTTCTCCCGTCATCTGATACAGGAAATTCCCGGCGTGACTCAAATCACTCTTGGGGGGCAGCGGATCCAGCCCTTGTCGAACGCGGTGAATCGCCGCCACCAGTGAAGACATCATCGCGATCAATTGAATCGCGACCCGCTCCTGGTCGGCCCGATCGGTACTCTCGGCGAGCGGATCATACAGCCCGGCGATCGACACGGCCGACCGTAAAGCGGACATTGGCAGCATGTCGCGAGGAAACGAACGCAACGCCTGAACCACCGACTCCGGGAGGGTGCGATGTTCGACCAGGATCCGCGAAAATCGATTGAGTTCCGCCTGGGTTGGCAGGTTGCCGTACAACAGCAGATAGCACGTTTCTTCGAACGTACTCCGTTCGGCCAAATCGTGAATCGAATAACCGCGGTAGATCAGTTTGCCGGCGACGCCGTCAACATCACCCACGGCACTGTCGGCGGCGACTACGCCCTTCAGCCCTTTGGCGGCGGCTGGCGCGGATTCGGGTTTCACAGAAGTGGTACTCATGGCGGGGCGAGGGGGAAGGAAGGCACGAATTCTGCGCTCGGTTTGAGAGTATAGCACCCAAAGAGGGGGGATCAACGCGGCGGATTGCGAACCGGCACCTCAACGCATTGAAGACACCCCGAGACGCATCGTTCAGCGGTTCCAATTGCCTCAATGTGCTATCCTCACCAGCGTCGTATTGAAGATTCTGTTTCGACGCGGGAGGTGCTGAGATCATGACGCATTCTTGGACGCACGGACTGCGGATCGCCATGGGTGTCGCCTGCGGGCTGGCAGGTTGTGTCTGGAATGCGGGTCTGGCCCGGGGAGCGGAACCAGTCCGTTTCAGCCGGGATATCCGGCCGATTCTCGCCGACCACTGCTTCAAGTGTCATGGCCCGTCCACGCAAAAAGCCGGACTGCGGCTCGACCAGCCTGAGTCGGCGGTGAAGACGTCCGACAGCGGTGCGAAAGCGATCGTGCCCGGCGACCTGGACGCCAGTGAACTGGTCCGCCGAATTCTCACCGACGACGAACACGAGGTAATGCCGCCGCCGTCGACAAACAAACCGCTCTCTGCGAAACAGAAAGATCTCCTCAAACGCTGGATCGCGGAGGGAGCCGAATATCAGAAGCACTGGGCGTTTGAGGCCCCGGTCAAACCGCAACTCCCACCGGCCGGGAATGGAGCGGCGGACGTCAACCCGATCGACGCGTTGATTTCCGTCCGTCTGAAATCGGAAGGACTGGCGCTCTCCCCCGAAGCGGACCGCGAGACATTGATCCGCCGGGTCGCGTTCGCGACGACCGGTCTCCCCCCCACTCTCGACGAGGTCAACACCTACCTCGCCGACCAGCGGCCCGACGCGTACGAACGGATGGTCGACCGGTATCTTCAGTCGCCCGGGTATGGCGAAGAAATGGCCCGGCACTGGCTTGATGTCGCCCGTTATGGGGACACCCATGGTTTGCACCTCGACAACGAACGTCAGATGTGGGCGTACCGTGACTACGTGGTGACGGCGTTCAACCAGAACAAGCCGTTCGACCAGTTCACGCTGGAGCAGCTCGCGGGGGATCTGATTCCTGGTGGTGGGATCGAACAACTCGTCGCCACCGGTTTCAACCGTTGCAACGTGACGACCGGGGAAGGGGGCTCGATCGATTCTGAGTGGGTCTTCCGCAACGCCGTCGACCGCACGTCGACCATGGCGACCGTCTGGTTGGGGCTCACCGTGGGTTGCGCCGTCTGCCACGATCACAAATACGACCCATTCTCGGCGAAGGACTTTTACTCTCTGTACGCCTTTTTCCATTCCGCGGCCGACCCGCCTCTGGATGGAAACACGCTGCTCACAGCTCCCACCGCGAAAGTGATTCCCCCGGATGCGGAACGCAAACTGCGAGACTTCAATGACCGCCTGGCGGTCAAGCAGCGGGAACTGGACCAGAAAGCGGCGGAATTGGATTACGTCGACCCCGCCACTCTCAACCCGCGTCCCGAACCCCAGGTGGCTGATAACGTCTGGCTCGACGACGAGCTGACGGTCGGCGGAAAGCTCTTCGCCAGTCCCGGTCATCCAACACAATTCGTCACCAGCGAGGGGGGGCAGGTTTTCTCGGGCAAAAAGGCGCTCAAGCGAACGGATGCCGGCCTGACTCAGGATGTTGTCGAAGGGACCATGCCACTGGAGATCCCCGCCGAGGGAAAACTCTTCGCCCACGTCTGGATCGATCCCGACAACCGCCCCAAGACGCTGATGTTGCAGTATTTCAAAGGGGGCTGGCTGCACCGTGCCGTGTGGGGTGACTACAACGCGATCGACTGGGGAAAGCCGAACACGACCGAACGTGTCCAGGTTGGCGAACTGCCCGAAGCCGGGAAGTGGATTCGTCTGGAAGTCGACGCGACGAAACTAGGACTCCAGGCCGGCGACACCATCACCGGCTTCGCGACAACCCAGTTTGGTGGCACGGTGTATTGGGACAAAATCGGTGTGGCCGGCCGCAGCGACCCGGCCGCCGATCCCCGTCGATCTCTCGTGGCCTGGCGCAAAGCGTTGAGCGGAAAAGACGCCCCCGGGGCTCCCGCTGCCGTGAATGCGCTCCTCAAACTGCCACTCGACAAGGATCTCGCTCCGGAGCAACAGAAGTCCCTGCGTGACTACTACGTGCGTGATGTCTGTCTCGACACGCAAGCGAAGCTCCAGTCGATTCGGACACAAGTCAACGCACTCCGCAGCGAACGTGACCAGCTCGACGCCAGCGCTCCGTCGTCGTTCATCTTCCGGGATCTCGAAGAACCCCGTCAGAGTTTCGTGATGCTGCGTGGACAATACGACAAACCCGGCGAGCCGGTTCAACCCGATGTTCCCGCGATTCTTCCGCCACTTCAGCGCCCCGCGAACGCCGGCCGGGCCAACCGACTGGATCTGGCCCGTTGGCTCGTCTCCCCCGAACAGCCGTTGACGTCCCGTGTCACGGTCAACCGCCTGTGGCAGCAATTGTTCGGAGTGGGACTGGTGAAGACCAGTTTCGACTTCGGTTCGCAGGGGGAACTCCCCAGCCATCCGGAACTGCTCGACTCGTTGGCTGTCACCTTCCGCGAAGGTGGCTGGAATGTGAAGGCGCTGGTCCGATTGATGTTGCTTTCGAAAACCTTTCGGCAGTCATCGGTCGTCTCTCCCGAACTCCTGCGACTCGATCCCGAGAATCGACTTTACGCGCGGGGACCAAGATTTCGGCTCGACGCCGAGCAGTTGCGTGACAACGCGCTGTTCGTCGGAGGGTTGCTGAATCCTCAGGTCGGCGGCCGGGGAGTAAACCCGTATCAGCCCGCCAACATCTGGGAGCCGGTGGGCTTTGTCGGTTCCAACACGGCGAATTACAAACAGGATCACGAAGGGGCGCTCTATCGGCGGAGTCTGTATACGTTTTTCAAGCGGACCGCTCCGCCACCATTCATGACGAATTTCGACGCCCCGAATCGCGAGCAACCCTGCACCCGGCGTGAGCGGTCCAACACACCGCTCCAGGCACTGCAGTTGATGAACGACGTGCAGCATTACGAAGCGGCCCGCGGTCTGGCGGAACGGATGATGATCACAGGCGGCGCGACGCCTGATGAACGCATCGCGTTCGCGTTCCGGACCGTGCTGGCCCGGCGACCGACGGTTGACGAGACTACGATCGTCGCCCGGCTCTTCGATCGGGAACTGACCCGCTACCGCGACCGTCCCGAGGCGGCCGCCCAGGCGATTGCCAATGGGGAATCAAAACCGAACGCCACTCTCGACACGCCGGAACTGGCGGCGTGGACTCTGGTGGCGAACTTGCTGCTGAATCTGGACGAGACCGTGTCGAGGAATTGACCCTGCCGGCAGGTGGCGAGTGTCTTGAACAGCGAACTGCAATCTGGAGAGAGATCTTGAATCCGATTCTTGAAGCGCAGCGGTTGCAAACCCGGCGGACGTTTTTTGGTGAGAACGGCCTGCGACTGGGAAGTGTCGCGCTGGCGATGCTGGCGGGAGGAACCCAAGTCCCCAGCCAGGCCCGGGCCGCCGGCGAGGAACGTCCCTTTCCGCCACTTCCGGGAATGCCGCATGTTCCCGGCAAGGCGAAGGCGTTCATTTACCTGCATATGAATGGTGGTCCCGCCCAGATGGATCTGTGGGACTACAAGCCCGGGCTGAAGGAGTTCTTCGACAAAGATCTGCCGGACAGCGTGAAGAACAACCAGCGGATCACGACCATGACCAGCGGTCAGGGTCGGTTCCCGGTCGCGCCCTCCAAGTTCGCGTTCGCCCAGCATGGGAAGTGCGGCACCTGGGTCAGCGAGCTGCTGCCTCACACCGCGAAAGTCGTCGATGATCTGGCGGTGGTGAAGTCGGTCTTTACCAATGCGATCAATCATGACCCGGCTTGCACATTTGTGATGACGGGCAGCGAAGTTCCGGGGAAGCCGAGCATCGGATCGTGGCTGTCGTACGGACTCGGAAGCGAAAGCGCCGACCTGCCGGCGTTTGTCGTCTTCACTCCCAGCTTTCCCAAAACGGGCAATGGTCAGGCGCTGTTCAGTCGCATGTGGGCCAGCGGATTTCTGCCGTCGAAGTTCAACGGCGTGGCCCTGCGCGGCGTGGGAGATCCGGTGCTTTATGTCCAGAATCCTGCGGGGGTCGATGGGACCGACCGGCGGAATATGCTCGACGCGCTGGGTGAGTTGAATCGCCAGGGGTTTCAGAAGTTCGGCGACCCCGAGATTCAAACCCGGATCGCGCAGTATGAAATGGCGTTCCGGATGCAGACGTCGGTCCCCGACCTGGTCGACCTGCGCGGAGAGCCGCAGCACATTCTCGACCTCTATGGTCCCAACGCCACCAAGCCGGGGACGTTTGCGAACAGTTGTCTCTTGACGCGTCGGCTGGTGGAACGGGGAGTGCGTGTGGTGCAATTATTGCATCGCGGCTGGGACCAGCATTTCACACTGCCGGTCGCGCTCAAGAACCAGTGCGAAGACACCGACCAGGCGTGCGCGGCGCTGGTGACCGATTTGAAACAGCGGGGATTGCTCGACAGCACCGTGGTCGCCTGGGGAGGCGAGTTTGGCCGAACGGTCTATTCACAGGGGAAACTGACGGCTGAAGATTATGGCCGGGACCATCACCCCCGGAATTTCTGCATGTGGCTGGCCGGTGGCGGGATCCGAGGGGGAATCACGTACGGCGAGACCGACGCATTCAGCTACAACATCACCGAGAATCCGGTGAACGTGAACGACATCAACGCCACGATTCTGCACTGTCTGGGAATCGACCCCGACCGTTTCACGTTCAAGTTTCAGGGGCTGGACCAGCGGTTGATCGGAGTGGAGGGGGCGAAGCCAGTGCCGGGATTGTTGAGTCACGCGGGGAGTGTGGGATGATGACGCATCATCGACGCGACGTGGCCACCTCTTCGCAGTGCGTGAGTTTGCGTGACACCCGTCGGCCAACACGCAACCTGGCGACACGGAGTCCATGAGTGTCGCGCAGCGACCATCCCCCCCTTAGGAAGGGGGGGTCGCATAGTCAGCGAGTTTGGCGTCGCTCGTACATCCGACAGGTCGACTTGGTTACCAACGTCGTTTGTGGCAGACAGAGCGAAGATCTGATTCACCAATCCACACAAGGTGGATGGGGTCTGGACCGCGCAAAGCCCTGGCCAACGCGATCGGCAAAACTCCCTCCCGCGTCGCGATGAAATTGTGCAATCTCGCGTCACTGGACCCCAGTCATCGTCCCCGTTGCTGTTGAATCGCCTCCACATACGGCTTCAGCTTCTTCATCATCACCTCCCGGGCTTCGACCGGTGCCGCCGGGAGCTGGAGCGCGTCGGCTTGCGGGTCGCTGAGAAAGACTCCCGCGGTCGCGTCGGCGTAGACCAGTCTCCAGCCCGGGGTCTCCAGCATCCCCAGGATCGCGAAGCCCGAAAAGTCGGTGTCGAGAATCACGACCGGCAACGGTTTTTTGCTTTCTGTGAACAACGCCTGCCAGTCGGGTCGCCCCGCCGACATGCGGGCGACAATGCCGTTCAAAATCTCAAACGTCCGTCGGCTGCAAACCTCCAGCCGGCCATCCATCAGCACACGCCGGTTGGGTCCGTTGTGGTATTCATAAACCGCCGCCTGACCGAAGTTGTGAACAATCGCCAGTTCGGGCATCCCCTCCTGGCCAGCGAACTTCGCCGCCTCGTGGATGTACCAGTCGGGGGTTACTCCCAGGCGAAACGGTTTCTTCCCTTCGCCGATCTGGTTCCAGACCCCGGTGACGACGGCACAGCACAAAATTCCGAGCGCCGTCCCGACGACGAGTCGGCCACGGAATGTTGAAACGGTCTGTCGACCACGCGCGAGCGCCGCCGCTGAAAAGTTCGCGCAGGCGACCGTGGTCGCGACCAGGGCGAACAAATTGGTATTGCGATTCGCCTTCCACGCGAGGTGACCAAACGCCACCAGCAGCGCGAGTCGGAACAGACTGACACCCCCCCCGCGCCGCCACTGGCGATAGAGACTGTAAGCCGCGATGACCGCCACAACACATTCGGCGGCGAAAAAGATGTTACGGAACGCGAACAGCCGATAGCGCATCAAGAAGTCCCAGGGAGGCATGAACTCCCCCACCTGCTGGGAATAGAACGCCTGCTCGACGGAAAACTTCTCGTACAAGGTGAGCGGAAAGAGGGCCCCCTCTTCGAAGTAGGGATTCACGAGCGAAGCGGCGATCGCACCCACGCCAGCGATCGCGCGGCTTCGCAATGTCGCCAGCTCGGAGTCTTGGAGCGGACGAATGCCAAACCACCCACCCAACAGCGCCCGGCCCAGCCAGTCGGCGACTCCACACAACGCGACCACCAGTCCCAGCACAAACAGTGCATGGCAGTTGACCCAGACGATCTGCAGCGGGGGTAACAGCCAGATCAGTTTCGGTCGGCGATCCACATGGAACGCGATCCACAACCAGATCGCCAGGAATAGTAACGAGAGGATCTCGGGGCGTTCGAACCCGCGCCCCGTGATGCAGATGATCCCCGGAATCCAGCAGAGAACGCGGCGTTCCAAAGACCAGCCCTCGCCGGTCGCGAAAAACGCGACCCCCACCGCCAACGTCAGCACGGTCGCCTTGAACAGTATGACCAGGTCTGGCCCCCCCGTGTGGTACAGCCAGGTGATCAACAGTTGGAAGCCCCAATGCAGATCGATCCACGGACGGTCCGAGTCCATAAACGTGAACAGATCGATTTGCGGAACCCACCCTTCCGCCAGCATCCATTCGCCCGTCTTCAGGTGCCACCAGAAATCGGTGTCGTAGAGCGGGAAGATCAGACTCAAAAACGTCCACAACAACATCAGGCCCGGCAACCAGTACGCCCGTGCCAGAGATCCGATTGTGCGACGTTGCGGAACGACAACCCCATCGGCGACCGACGACTGTGGTCGTTCGGTCGCGACGGGAGGGGGAGAAGTTGCGGTGCGAGGACATGGCCGGCTCATGACCGCGCATCGTCGTCGATGGGACGAGACAGTTCAAGCGGCGGGCGCGGTTCGAGCGAGAATTCCGCGCACCGCCACTTCACGGATTACTCGTCGTCGGAGTCGTCGTCTCCGACGCCCCCGAGTTCATCGTCACGGGTCGGCTCCACCAGAGCGCCTGTCTCGCGGTCACGGTACTTCACCGCGTAACGCTTCTGGAGTTCCATCCCGTATCCCATCCGCACTCGTCCCGCCTCGCGATTCGCCAATTCCTGATATTGCGAGGGGAGTTGGAACTTGCCGATTGAAATTCCAAACAGGGGGGCCGACTTGAAGGCTTCACGATTCGCCTCTCGGCGTTCTTTCACCCGAACAACGTACTGAATCGACGCGTCGTCATTGGTGATCACGCCAACCTGCTTTTCTTCGAGCTTGTCAAACACCGCTTCCATGAACTTCTCACCCACGCCATCCAGAACGACCGGGTTCCCCAGGTCGAGCTGTTCACGACCGAACTGACTCATGGCGCTCGACGCACGGAACCACGAAAACTCGGGGGAAGTGACCATGGCCAGTTCCGCGCCATCTTTGGCTCCGGTGACGGTCTGGTCGGCAATCGCCTTTTCCAACGATTCCTCTTTGCGAGCGGCGGCAGCGATCGCTTCCGCCCGCTCGCGGGCTTTGGGAATCGCCTGAATCCGACGCCACGCCTTCACCACCTGCTCCCGAACCCCCGGATCATCCAGAGTCGGAATCCGGTCGGGAATCTCGCGAACTTTCCACAGGATGTACCGATTTCCCGCCAATTCAGCGGCGGCCGAATCTTCCACCACCAAGGCACCGTACAGGCCCGTACTCCGGAAGCAGACCGTCACAATTCCCGCCGGCTGAGTCGTCGAGTTTTCCGACACTGGCACTTCCTGCGTCTTCCCCAGAATCGGGTGATCGTTCAGGTCGGCGGGGGTCAACAGCTCGGTTTCACCGTATTCACCACCATGCTTTTCGGCCAGCGCCTTCAGCACTTCCGCGGCCGCCGGTACCGTCTTCACCTGCAGTTCCTCGGTCAGCTTCTGCCGTTCTTTGGCATCCGCTTTGTCGAACTTGTCTCGATCCACCGATTGCGACAGCTTTTGTCCCTCGGTGAACATCGCGTCGGAA
>CAMATH010000171.1 GCA_945860955.1 Planctomicrobium piriforme | reverse complement strand
GGAATGGGTGGGGGTGGCATGCCGGGGATGCCCGGAATGCCTGGAGCGGGGGGCGGCAACCCGATGGATCGACAGCGGGGCATGGGCATGCCCGGCGGAGCGATGTCGGGCATGCCCGGGATGCCGGGAATGCCCAATTTACAGAACGTCCGGCAGAAGAATCTTAAAGGCGAAGACCTTCCCCCGCTTCCTGAATTGACGCTGGACCCGAACGGCCTTCCTTCAGGGTTCACCCCGTCGCGGGAGCCCCCGGTCTGGATGACGACCGATGACGAGGCTCCGCTTCACCGTTTCGAAGAGATGCCGGCCAAAGAGCAAAAGCAGGTTCTCTCACGTGTCACAGCGATCCGTCAGGCGGGAGCGTTCGCCAACGACGACGAACGAAAACTGATTGAAGAGTATGTCGAGTTCAAACTGGCCCAGTTGACCCGAAAAGGGAATCGACTGGGCGGGAAGACTCCAGCCCATGAACTCCAGGATAAATTTTACCGCGAGATCAATCCGGTGAATCTCGCCAAGTCCGACAAACCCGAAGTGCGGGTCTTCATGGCGTCGAAGGTCGTCGGATTGGCTTCCCAGTTCCTGAACAACTACCACTTGGTTCCCCGGGTACAGACCGCGATTCTGCTGGCACGGTTGTCTGAGTTGGTGGAAGTCCAGGGGAACGGTCCCCAGGCTCCTCCGGTCCAATTCACGAAAGCTCTTCCCGAGTTGCTGGCCTTGTTGAAACAGGACAAGGCGAACACTCCCGCTGGCGTTCGCGCCTGGGGGATCGTCGGTGCCGTGAAGCTCTACGGTGTCCAAAACCTGAAGATCGGCGAGCGATCGAAGATTGTTGAAACGCTGGTGGAGCAGATCAACAAGAGTGGCGACGAGCCGTGGTGGAACCAGTGGCGGATGGTCGAAGCGATGGGGCAGATTCGGGTGACGTCGCTGGCCGACAAGAAGCCAATCGTCGCCCAGGCTTTGGCGCGCGTGCTGATCGATGAATCACGCGACTGGCTGGTTCGTTCTGAGGCGGCAACCGCGTTGGGTCAGCTCAATTATGAGACGGGAACTGACTTGGGCCTCATCGCATTTGAAATCGGTCAAATGGCCAAGCAGATGACCGACGCCTATCTCAAGGATCCCACGAATCGGCGTTGGAAGCTGTGCTACATCAAAGTCTATGGGGCCTTTAAGCCAACCGACGCGAATGGCACGGGGACCGGACTGTTGAAGCAGGCCCAGGAACGCGCGGCGCTCGCGGCGTATCGGAATCCGATCGGAGCCGTGTTCGACAAAGTCCTGCCTCTGGTGGCTGGCGTCGTGAAGAAATCCGAGACAGTGGCGACCACTCAGGAAGAGTTGGCGAAGTTCCTGGCGGAGAATCCCCCCAAGGTCGATCGTATTCATTCGGCGGAGGAACCGCTGCACTCGAAGCAGCCGTTGGGGGCGAGCCAGCAGCCCACCGTCCCCCCCGCCGGCGGTTGATGCGGGTTCGACTTGATTCACTCTGTTCGACGTTGGAAACATCAGGTGGTGTAATGCGCAGCGGTTGGATTGGCGTCGTGACCCTCGGACTGGGGTTGTTGCTTGGCTTGGCCCCGACCGCGTCGGCTCAGGTTTTGATCTGGAATTTGCCAAAAGAGGACGGAGCCTGGATTCGGTTTGAGGGAAACTACCGGCAGAATCAGGCCCGCCCGAACGCTGCGACGGGGGATATTGTTCTGGAATGGCGTCAGGAGCTGACAATCAGTTCCGTCGGAACTCAGGAGGCCGAATACCAGGGGCAACAGGTTCCTTGCCGCTGGGTCGAGTTCAAGGCGATCACCAAGCCGGCGGGGGTCGATCAGCCTCCCGGACCGGGTGGGGTCTACCTGTATAAAGTACTGATCCCCGAACAGTCGGTCATCGGCAAGCCGATCGACGATGAAACAGTTCCCGTGACGTTCCTCCCCATTGTGGAAGGGATCCGAAAAGTCGGTGATCGCCCGGTGGAAAAGGTCAACGAAAAGGCGCTCGCCGTCTACCCGCACATCTCGCAATTGACCTACTATCCCAACCTCAAGCCCGCTTCGAATCAGACGGAAGAACTGTCGATCGCGGGCGACAGCGTGGCGGCGCGGGTTCAAAAGGGTTCGCGTCTCCTCGAAGACAAGCGGTCGCGCTCAAAAAACACCGCGACGCTGTGGCTCTCGGAAAAACTGCCGTTTGGGTTGGCGAAATTCAAAGTCAACATCGAACGCGACCAGAAACTTCCCACCTCGCCCCCCGAAGAATTCAAACGCGCTTCGGTCATCGACGTAGAAATGGTCGCCGTCGAGATCGGCACCAACGCCCGCAGCGAAATCGCAGAGTCAGAATAACCCCTGGCGAGCGGGGCGGCGGCAGTCCCCGGCTGGCGTCACCCCCTACCCTACTCTTCGCCCTGCCAGTCCCCCTCTCGCCTCACTCCACAACCAGCCGCGCCTGCTGCTCCGCGACCCCAATCGTCGCGATCGTGCCGTTGTTGAATTGCAGATAGTCCGACTCCACGCCGTCGGAAAATATGACTCCTCCGGCAGCCATATTCGATTCGACGACCAGGGTTGAGTTTTCTTCGAGTCGGCCGAAGACCAGTTCGGCCCGGGACGTGCGGCTCACAAACGGCTCGCGGACCGTCCACAACAGCGCCCGGTCTTCCCAGTTCAACGTGGGGCGACTCGCGACTGTGGCCCCCAACGACTGTGCGACCCCGCAGGCCATATTCAAGACCGACGAAAGCCAGCCCGTTGAACCGGCACCGGTTGAGATGATCATGCCGCTAGACGACTGGGATTCGCAAACGGACTCGGTCCGCAACGTATACCGGGCGGAGACGTGGGTTGCCGCCCCGACAAACAGGTCGTTGAACGCCAACAGTCGCTGACCATCCTGCAGCCTCACCTCGGCGAGTGTGACCGATCGCTCGCGATACCGATTCTTCAAGACTCGTTCCACTGCCGGTTTTGCCTGATTCACCTGAAACGGCAACAGCACTCCGTCAAATCGCCGTGGGTCCGGATTGACGGCCACGATCGGTACCGCGCCAACGTATTTGGCGGCGTTCGCCACCAGACCGTCCTGCCCGACGACCACCACGACCTCGAAACGGGAAAAATCGAAGTTCGGCAGAAACTCGCGATCGACCACCTGCACCGGCAGGCCGAGATTCAGCTCGGATTGCAGCCGCCGGACGACCTCATCGTAGAGCGCGTCCTCCTGTTCCAGATCCTGAAACTCCGCAGCGGCCCACGCCTCGACCTGCCGCAACTCCGAATCCAACGATTCAGCACGCCGCGCCCGATGAGCAGCCAGGATCGCGAACCTCGCCGCGCCGCGCGTCGACCAGCGATGCAACAAACTGCGCATGCGGGTCGGGCGGGTGACGAGCGCGATTCCAGGACGTGAGTCGGTGTGCATGAATTCAACCGTCCGCGAGGTCAGGTCAGATGCGACTATTCATCGCGTGGGCGGACCAAGGAATTCAACAAGTCGGGGGAAATACTGAGTTCGCCAATCTTCTCGGCGTTCTGCGCGATCTGCTGGAAGGCCAGGCTGATCAGCATGCGGGAATCCAGCCCGGTGTTCATTGCGATCAGCGTCTTCCAGTCCACCGACTTCAGTGGCTCCAAGACCGCCTGCAGGCCAGCCGCCCGGGCGTCGGCCTCTTTCCGTTCGTTCGCCACCCGGGCGTCAACCAGCGTCGAACGCTGCTGTTCTACGGCGATGTCAGCAACCAGTTGCGACTCGCGCATCTGCTGCTTTTTCTGCTCAATCGCGATTTCAGTGTTGAGTTCGTTTTCTTTGATCGTGCGTTCGAGTTCCACCGCGACATTTCGGCGGGCGTAAATCGCCTCGTCCGCCTGACGAAGCATTTCTTCGCGGGCACTCGCCTGCAGCGCCTTCGACATTTCCGGTGCCGGCTTCAATCCCAAAATCGACAACCCCAGCACCTCAATCCCCAACATGTCCAACGTGGTCGACTTTCGCAATCCCTCCAGCACCTCGGCGATCAACGCGTCTGAGTTCACCAGCACGTCCTTCAGCGGCTGCCGCTGGGTGAAGGTGCGGGCGAGGATCTGCGTTTGCTGGATGACCCGTTCATCGAGTTTGTTCGGATCGTCACTCTTGTAGCGACCCCCGGCGTCGACCGAATAGTCGAGCAATCCCGCGATCTTCTTCGCATCCCGGATTCGGCAGGTCAGCGTTCCCTGAATGGTGACATCCTGAAAGTCGGCAGTCACCTCGTTGAACACGAACGGCACATCGCGCGTTCCGACGGGAATTTTGACGATCACCGCTGTTGGAGCGAAGTAGAAAAACGAGAGCCCGGCACCTTCGCGGACAACACGCCCCCCCGCGTAGTGCATCACATACGAAGTGGGTTCAGACTTCAGGTAGCGCACGCCAAGCATGGGGCGACTCGCAGGGTCAAAGGTTGAGAATCGATAGGAACAGGGGTTTGTCGTCAACGACTCTCGAAGCCAACAGGACACTGTCCATTGTGAACTGCGGCTATGGGACGATTCCAGTTCAAAAGCCGAAAATTCACACGACAAGAATCGCGGTTGGCACTCGCCGATCACGGCCCTTAAAATCGGCATTCAAGTCGCACCCAACCCGTACCATTCCCGGCAGGTATTCCCGCGCGTCACGTGGACAAATGCGAGGGTCCGGGTGATTCGTCATGATACCGTTGAGTCACTCCAAACGGAATTTCACCATGTTCACCTCCTGGTTCCAGGTTCCCCTGTCGGCGGCTCTGCTGTTTGTGGGAATGCTCTTGGCGACGGAAGTGGGATTCCGCCTCGGCAAACGCCACAAACGCGCTCAGGTCAATACCAGCCCCGATGAGGCCACCGGAACTGGCATCGTCGACGCCGCCATTTTCGGACTGCTGGGACTGCTGTTGGCGTTCGAATTCGGTCGAACCGGGAGTCGGTTGGATCTTCGCCGACAACTCGCCGTCCGCGAGGCGAACGCGATCGGAACCGCCTGGTTGCGGCTCGAAATGCTGCCTGCGGAGCCGCGAGATAAACTTCAGCGACAGATACGGCAATACACCGACCATCGGATTCACATCTGGGAATTGCTCCCCGATATCGAAGCCGCCCTGGCCGAACACGCGGCGGCCGACCGACTGCAGGGTGAGATCTGGACCACTGCTGTGGCCGGTTGCAAGACGGAAGAGACATCCACTGCGATGCTGCTTCTGCCCGCCCTGAACGAGATGATCGACCTCAGCACAGCCATCCGCACCGCGACGCAGACGCACGTCTCCGCGCTGATCCTCACACTGTTGACCAGTGTGGCACTGATCTGTTCCTTGCTGGCGGGACTTTCGATGAGTGCCAACGAACGCCGCCGCGCTTTGCACGCCGTGCTGTTCGCGAGCGCGACGGCGATCACGGTGTATGTGATCCTCGACATGGACCATCCCCGCGGCGGATTAATTCAAGTGGGGGCCGCCGACGAGGCGCTGCTGGCGGTCCGCCGCGGAATGGGGCGGGTGACGGGTAAATAGAACAATGGAACTCTTGCGGGTGAAATTGGGTGCCACGGCCAGCGAGCAGAGCGAGTCGGCCCTGCAAGCGTCGACGGGCACGGTGGTCGGGATCCGGGCGATCTCAGCCCCGAAGCGGGCCGTTGAAACATAATGCGCAAGCACTCGTCCAATTCGAAAAACAATCTGCGATCCTCCCCCACGTTCAGTACGCTTCCCTCAAAATCCCCTCCAGATCCGCCACCGTTACGGCGATCGGGTTCACTCGCAGGATCCTCTGCACCGCGAATGCCTTCTCTGCGAATATCGGAAGTTGCGATTCGATGACCCCCAAATCCCGCAGCCGAGCGGGGATTCCAATGTCTTGCTTCAAACGTTCGACGGCCGAAACCGCCCGCTCGGCCGCTTGCAGTTGGGACAGCCCAGTAATGTTCTCCCCCATCAATTCGGCGATTCGCGCGAAATGCGGCAACCGTGCGGGGAGATTGAATCGCATGACAAAGGGGAGCAGCAACCCGTTGCCGGCACCATGCGAGCAATGCACAGCCCCACCCACCGGGTACTCCAGCGCGTGGACCGCCGCCACACCGACGTTGGAGAACGCCATCCCCGCCAACGACGCCCCGAACGCCATCGCCTCCCGAGCCGCGAGATCGGTTCCATCAGCGACCGCCTTGCGAAGATTGGCCGACACCAACTGAATCGCCCGCTCGGCGAGCATGTCCCCCATCGGGTGGCGTCCCTGGTAGATCGTCCGTTCGCCCGGGGGAAGTGGAAACACTTCATTATCGACCGCCGTGAACGCCTCGATCGCGTGGGTCAGTGCATCGATTCCACTGTCAGCCGTCACTTTGGCCGGGCAACTCACCGTGAGCAGCGGATCGACCAGAGCCACGCGCGGCCTGAGGTAGTTGCTGAGAACTCCGACTTTCATGTGCCGATCGGTGTCGGTGAGGACCGCCGACCCCGAGACCTCGGAACCGGTGCCGGCGGTCGTGGGAACGCAAATCAGCGGCAGAACCGGACCGGGGATCCGGTCGTCGCCGACATAATCGATGGGTGTCCCCCCATGCGACAGCAGCACCGCGGCAATCTTCGCCAGATCCATATTGCTGCCCCCTCCCAGTCCCAGCACCGCGTCTGCGTGAAACGCCCGCGCCTGTGCGGCGCAAGTCTCACCCAGTGCGAGGGGAGGTTCCGGAACGCCGCCGTCGAACAGGTCAATTGAGATTCCCGCGGCTCGGAGTGGCGCACACACTGTCTCAACCACACCCGCTTTCACCAGGATCGCGTCGGTGACAACGTGCAGACGCGCGACTTTCAGCCGCCCGAGGATCTCGGGCAGCTTCGCGACGGCGTCGCGTCCGAAAACAAACTGGTTGGCGGTGTGGAAGGTCCAGGTGGAGCGCATGGAAGGATGAAGGCGGAAGGATGAAGGCGGAAACGGTTAACGAGCCGCGCATGGTAGTAAGCGATTCACGGCGACAAGTTGCTGCCGGGTAGGAATCTGCAGAAGGTCCGGTCCAGTTTCGCAAGCGGGAAAACGGAACGAATCATGGCCGGCTCCTAATTCCACTCAGCTTGGAGAGGTGCGGTGGAGGCCACAACGTCGGGCGAACGTGGCGGTTTTATTCTACGCCAGTCGAGTCTGGTTGGCGACAGCGCACTCGCCGTATCGTAGCCCGCATTTTCCAAATACGCGGCCCGGTGTGCGCTCTCCCTCCCTCGACGCACTCGGGGTTGGCGCAATCTCACAAGCGAGCCGTCCGTCGCGAAATGAATCGGTCGTCACACGGTGCCCGCGGAGGAGTGAACCGCTGGTCGAAATCGGATGCGGGGGCTTTGTTGTGAGTCCTGGGGCTGCCCCCAGAGCGTCGACTTCTGGTGGAGACACAGTGGAGACAGTCTTTCGAAGAAAGGCGCCTACGTTCCAAATGCCCGGCCCGCTGTGCGTTCTTCGTGATGCGACGCACTGTCGCTCGACGAACTTGCGGTTATCGAAACTATCAAGGCGGGCCTTCGCGACGTCTATCTCGCACCGCCACCGCCCCGCGTTTCTGAAGCCGACCTATTCAGCGTCGAAAGTCCCTTGCGAGCCGACTCCAGATTCGGTTCGATCGCCAGTGCCGCTTTGTACCAGGTCTCGGCAAGTTCCGGCTTTCGCAGCTTCTCTGCCAACCGCCCCAATTGCACCCGCAGCTCGGCATTCTCGGCGTCCGCCGACGCGGCGTTGTGCAGTTCCGAAAACTCGTGTTCCACCTTCCGCCACTGGTTGAACAAGTCAAACTCCCGCTGGGCCTCTTCCTTTCGGCCGGCACGTTCCAGCGCCTGGCCGTACTGATAATGGGTGGCGCTGTCCGCCGGGTGCTTGGCGACCGCGTGATCAAGCCATTCCAACGCTTGATCCACCTCCCCTTCAATCAGTGCCAACGCGGCACTCGCCGTCAGTGTTGTTAAGTCGTCCGGTGCGAGTCGGCGGGCCGTTTCCAACGCAATCCGCCGATCGTCTTCACGCCCCAGACCTGCAAAGCACTGCGACCTCAGAACCAGCACCGTGGGTGTTTCCGGACAATCCCCCAGCGCGTCGAGCGCCTGGTCGTAGTCATTGACCTGAACGCACGCCTGGGCCAGTTCCTCCAGCACCGCAGCCCGATCGGGAGGATCCGGCTGCCGGCGGAGTGACTCCCGATAGAACTCGATCGCCTCGGGAAATTCGGCTCGATCCTTCTCGATCAGGCCCAACAGCCGCAGCGAACGGCCATCAGTCACATCGGTCGCCGCGATCTTCTTCAACTCTTCCGCCGCCAGCCCGACCATTCCCAAGTCGTAGGCGGCGACCGCCAGCCAGCGCCGCGCCGGCAACGCCTCTTCGTCCCGACGCAACGCCTCCTGCGCGGCTCGGACCGCATTGGCCCAATGTCCGTGGTGGTAATAGCACTGGGCCATTAGCGTCCACGCGCGAACCGCCGTCGGATCGAAACTCGCGGGTGCCACCAGACTCGAAAACGCCTGTTCGAACTGCCCGCGCCGCGCGAAGATCGCCCCCTCCAAGAGCTGGCGGTATGGCTCGGCCTGCGGGTCGCGGGGCAACGTTCGGCTGATCTGAAACGCGGTCTGTACGTCCCCCTGTTCGACCGCGGCCCATCCCTTCTCAAATGCTTCCCGAGTGGATTCTCGCGATCGAGTGCACCACCAGCCGATCGCCAGCACGATCGCCGCGGCAGCAACTCCGCCCCAAATCCAAACACTCCGCGGCCAATCCGGGGCGGTTCTGCCGGCCCCAGAACCATGAGGTAACGGATCCAAAGGAGAGGGAGTGGTTGTTACAGAGGGGTTCAATGCGGTCGATTCCTGGGGGATGACTGAACAGCCACAGTGGAGATTGAAGCGATGGATTTCCCGGTCACGGCCCGTCGCGGCGGAAGGCCCGCATGGCACTCACGCTGGAGTAGGTGGACACACAGTACGGCACCAGCATTGTCAAACCCATCTGCAACCAACGGCGGGGCGAAACGTCCCCCGCCAGAATCGCATCGCCGTGGTTGATGCTGATCAGGATCGTTCCGACGATCAGGGCACACAGCGCGGCTCGGCGGACGACCCGCCGTTCGAGTGCGAGAGTGAGCCAGTCGTGCATTCCGTCACTCCTGTGTCGAAACCGGGGCGCTTCGGCCAGCGGGATGAATTTCAGTCGAGTTCTTCAATTCAGGGTCTGCTCGCCGTTGGACGCGGGAGATATACTTGCATGATACACCTTCGTGTGAGGCGCGAAGAGAGTCAACCCGCCAGGGGGACACTTGTGAATCAGATGCTGGATCGCCGATCGGTTTCGTCGCTGAGTTTTACCCGGCTTGCGATCGCAGCCGTCTGCTGGCTCGTCGCCTTGATCGCGCCCGCCGCCCAAGGCGACGAGCCGCGGGGGAATTCCGCCGCCTATGTCGATAACGGGGAACGGGAGTTTCGCGAGGCAGATTACAAAGGTGCGGTTTATTCGTGGAAACACGCTCTGGCTGACGATGCGGACAACGGGGTGCTGTTGCTGATGTACTCTCAAGGGTTGCTCGCGATCGGACACTACAATCAGTCGTCGGGGGCAGCCCAGCGGGCGATTGAGATCCTGCCAGAGGAGCATTGGGGAGTGGTCGTCGAGAACTTCCGCGAACTGTACGGGCGGCCGCAAGATTACACGCCACACCTGCGGGCTCTGGAAAAAGCAGTGAAAGACAAGCCAGACGACCCCGCGCTGCGGTTCCTGGCAGGCTACCATTACCACTTTCTGGGATACTCCAAACAGGCACTTGATCAGCTCGACAAAGGGTTGAAAAAAGCCCCGCAGGATCTGGTGATGCGAAAGCTGCGCGAGCGGGTGGCGGCCAAGATCAAGTCGGACGAGGCCAAAGCGGAGAAGGCGAAATTGCCGGCCGACGCATCGAAGACGGTTGAATCGACACCGTGAGCGGTGATTTCCCCCAGTCCGCCGGATTCTCGGCGTTTTGGATCGCACCGGGGTAACTGTGAGGATATCGTGAAGTTCACTGTCGCTGATCTCAATTCGTGCGTTCTGCACCCATCGATGACACTGCTCAATTCCACTGGTCATTCGACCCATTCAGTCCGGGACCCCTCCGTTCGCTTCGCGAAAGGAGGGAAACAATGACCTCGAAAAACGGCGATTCCGCCGACCTGTCCGCCACCGCGCTGGTCTCTCCCGGCCTCTACCGCGGGAGCGAAGACGGGGCGGCTTTTGAAATCAAATATCTGCTCCCCGATGCGCAGGCCACCCTGCTTGAGGAGCGGCTGCGTCAGGAGCTGCGGCTCGATCCTCACGCCGACCCCGCTTTGGGAGACGCCTACCGGGTCACCAGTCTGTACTTCGACACTCCCGAATTCGACACCTTCCGCCGGCGGGAAAACTTCAGTGTCCAAAAGTACCGAATCCGTCGGTACGGCGATTCCACCCAAGTCTATCTGGAGCGAAAGAACAAGTCGGCCCACCAGGTTCACAAGCTCCGAACGGCGGTTGACATGGACGACCTCGCCGGATTGCTGGCGACCGCCGTGGAACCGCATCCCGCTGAGTGGTTTGTGCGGCAGGTGGCCGAGAAGAGCCTGCGTCCAGTGTGTGCTGTGACTTATCAGCGGACGGCGTTGATTGGAGCGAACGGCGAAGGACCGATTCGGGCGACCTTCGATCGGAGGGCCACCGGTCGTGCCGCCACGGATTGGGAGGTGGACCGATTCGACTCTGGAGCGGCGATTCTGGAAGGGGAGGTGATCGTCGAGCTGAAATTCCTGCTGACGATCCCGGAGCTGTTTCAGTCGGCGGTCAATGACCTGCAGCTCCTTCCGTCGCGTGTCTCCAAATACCGCCGCTGCATCCGAGCGACAGGCCAGGCACCGGCGACGTTGGCTGTTGATCCCGGGGAAGAGGCGTCGGCGGGGTAGCGGTCGGTCGAAACGAAAACGACAGAAGGGCACCGACAAAATACCTGGCCAAAATCAAATCCGTGGTTTTGTCGGGGGCATCGCGGCGCATCCCGAAAGCAACCACGTTTCTGGCATCGTATCGATCCGTTTGCCGAACAGTTCGACCGACAGGTAGCGGAGTTCGTCACTTCACGGACAGCGCAGCACCCGCAGTCCCTGTTCGTCTATAAACAGAGTCGGTTCGTCTGGGGGGGCTCATCATTTGAATCATCGGATAGTCGGGGGGCAAACCGAACGGCGGCGGCGATCCCGTCGGGACGCCACCCCCAGTGACCAGGCTTGTTTCGTGATTTTCCGCTGCCGGGCGATATCACTTTCGCGCGAGCCGATTCAAAACTTCGCAACCCCGTTCGAGAGTGCGATCGTCGGCGGCGTAGGAGATGCGGAAGTGGGTGTCGTGCGGGCTGAAGACGCTCCCCGGGATGATGAGCAGGCCATTCGCGATCGCCTGTGCGACAAACTCGGCACCGGTCCCCCACGGGGCGCGGGGAAACAGATAGAACGCTCCCTGCGCCCCTTCGATTTCGTAATTGCCCTTCAATTGCGACACCATGAAATCGCGTTTGCGACGATAGTCGGCGACCCGGTCGGAAATGTCGAAATCGCAGGCGACGACGCCGGCGTATTGCACCGGGTGCGGAGCGCACACGAACGTGAACTGTTGTAATTTAAGCATTTGCTGCATGATATGTCGCGGCCCATGCACCCAGCCCAGCCGCCAGCCGGTCATCGAGTGTGACTTGCTGAAGCCATCCACGACAATGGTCTGCTCGTTCCACCGCGCCGGCGAAATGAACGGGTCGTCGTAACAGAACGCGCGGTAGATTTCGTCGCTGATCAGGGCCACATCCTTTTCGGCGGCGAGTTTCGCCAGTCCTTCCACTTCAGCCGGCGACGCCACCGCGCCACTCGGATTCCCCGGACTGTTGAACACGATCACCTTCGTACGGGGCGTGATCGCGTCGCGGACACGGTCGAGGTCAATGCGAAAATCGGGATAGGTATTGATTTCCACAACCCGCCCTCCGACCAATGTCGTGAGGTGTTTGTACATCACGAAATAGGGATCGAAGACAATCACTTCGTCGCCGGGATTGACCAGTGTCGACAGCGCCAGCATCAGGCCGCCACTCGTTCCGCTCGAGATGAAGACCTGTCGATCCGGTTGCCCAAACTCGGCGTCGACGCGCGACTGGATCTTGTCGATAAGAGGGGCGATTCCCTGCGTCTGGCTATAGGCGTTTCTCCCCTGGTCGACCGCCGCGTGAAGCGCCTGCTTGATCGGTTCAGGGGTGTCGAAGTGTGGCTGACCGATGCTGAGATTGATTGGGTCTGGGAGTTTCGCCGCCAGATCGAAGACCTTGCGGATCCCCGAAGCGTCTATTCGCCGCATGCGGTCAGCGATCCAGTTTTCACTCATGATGTCGTGTGGTGGCGTGAGGTGACGATGAAGGCGGGCGCTAAAACGACGTGCCGAATACAGCCGGGAGCGATGCTCGGACCGGCGAGTCTAGCGTACGAATGCGTTGCGGAGAACGGCGAAAGAGCGAAACGTTGTCAAAACATGACCCCAACGACTTGCACCTTCCGGACGGTCGGACCACTCACGTGGCAGATTCCTGAAGGGATGTGGAAGACCGAAACGTTGGGAAGGTATTGCGAGAGATCCTGGCATGGGTTTGCTGAAACAATGTCCGATTTCATTCCGCTTGCGGTATAATCCGAACGGTTTTCGATCGAACTGTTCGGTCGCCTGTTCGATTCCGGGAGACTCGCATGAAACGCCGACAACTTCCACTTTTTTGGCTGGCACTGGTCCTGGTCGCAGGTTCCGCCTGGGCCGCGGAAGAATCTGTCGGTGACGATCCGTCGAAGGCGTTTTTTGCGATCGATCGGGTCTGGAGGGTCGAGCTGGAAATCCCGGCGGAGAACTGGCGCGCGATGTTGCCAACGCAGGGGTTGAACTTTCTTGGCGCGCCGGAATTTGCCGAGAAGGGGACCGCGACTCCCAAAGCCCCTGACGATCCCAATGAGCGACCCGAGCGGCGGGGAGGATTCAAATTCGACTTCCGTTACGTTCGGGCGCGCGCAGTGATTGACGGCGAGACGTTCCCTGATGTGGGAGTGCGGTTCAAGGGGAATTCGTCGTATGGAGCAGTGGGACAGACACCAAAGCGTCCGTTCAAAATCGATTTCGACCGTTATGTGGAGGGAAGGACGATTCGCGGGTTGAAAATGCTCAACCTGACCAATAACGCCTTCGAACCATCGCAAATTCGTGAATCGCTGGCCTACGCGGCGTTTCGCGCCGCGGGTGTCCCCGCTCCCCGGACCGCGTTCGCCGAGTTGTATCTCACCGTGCCCGATCAATTCGATCATCAATTCGTTGGGCTGTACACGCTGATTGAACAGGTCGACCGCACGTTTCTTAATCGGCACTTCGCCGATAAAGGGGGAATGCTGCTGAAGCCGGAAGGCTTCCAGGGACTTCCGTACCTGGGAAATCGCTGGGAACCGTACGCTGACTTCTACCGTCCGAAAAATGATCCCGATGCCTCCTCAAAACGCAGGCTGATGGAACTGACGCGACTGATCAGCTACGGCACGGACGAAGAGTTCGAGCAGTCGCTCGACGGAGTGATGGATGTTGACAACTTTCTGCGGTACCTGGCGGTTTGCTCGGCGGCGCTGAACCTCGACAGTTTCGTCGGGTTCGGCCACAACTATTATCTGTATCTCAATCCTGCCGATGGACGGTTCGTCTGGATTCCCTGGGATCTCAATGGGACGTTCGGCGGACTGGGGCTGGCTGGCCCCAATGAACGGCAGGTTCATTGGTCGGTCGAGGCTCCCTATGTGGGTTACAACCGATTGGTCGCCCGCGTTCTCGCCGTCCCCCGTTGGCGCGACCTCTATCGACAGCACGTGCGGAGTTTTCTGGACACGGCGTGCAATCCCGAGATTTTGTATCCCCTCGTCGACAGAATGCGAACGGCCATTCAAGATCCGCTCGAACGCGAGTCAAAACTCCCCAAACCCGAGCTGCCCGCCGCCTGGAAATTTCTGATGGCGCTCGGGGAGAAACCGCCGGATCTCAAGGAGTTCGTGGCCAGGCGTGCGACGGCGATGCGGGCGCAGCTTGACGAGAATAAGCCGGGAAAAGAGCTGTCGCTGGCGTTTGCCGTCTCGCCCGAACGTGACGCGTTGAGCAAACAGATTGCGAAACCGTTGTTTCGATTCGTCGACGCGAACCGCGATCGAGCGCTCAATCTCGATGAAATCGTGGGAGCTCTCCAGAAATTGCACGAGCGATCCGTCGCCACTGCCGATACTCCGGTCGACGAGTCGGAACTGGCGGTGGGAATCGTTTCGATCTTTCCCAAACCGAGTGGGTTGTTCGCGAAATTGGCCCCGACTCCGCGACCACAACCCGCTGGGTTTGGCGCGGGAAACCTGCTGGCCGGGTATCTCGGTTATCTCGGAAACGATCAACCCGCGCCGTATGCCCGCGAGGCCTGGAGCGACGTGGCGCAGCGACTTTTGGCGCGTGCGGACAAGAATACGGATGGCCAACTGGACGAGGCTGAGGTGGTCGCCGGTTTGAACTGGCTGCCGCCACCGCCGCTGGCGTTTGACCCGGCGGCGGATCAGAAGAAGCCGGAATAGGTTGGTGTCGTAACAGAGCCGCGCCCGTCAGGAAGCGGTAAATCGGCTTCC
>CAMATH010000170.1 GCA_945860955.1 Planctomicrobium piriforme | reverse complement strand
ATTACAACGTCGCGCGAATCGAGTTTCTGGGACGAATCTTCCCCGATGCACGGTTTATCGTTCCGATTCGCGAGCCGTTCACACACGTCCACTCATTGGTTCGCCAACACGCTTTGTTCTGTGGTTACGATCAGAACGATCGTCGGGTTCATCGCTACCTGGCGATGGTGGGTCATTACGAATTCGGTCCGCAACGCTGCCCGATTCGACTCGACGCCGCCTCTGGCGATCGAATTCACTCGGCGTGGGATCAGAATCGCAATTACGAAGGCTATGCGATTCAGTGGAACGCCATCTATCGACAGATCCACGAGCTTTGCAGCCGCGGCGATGAACTGTCGCGGCGAATTCTGGTCGTGCGCTACGAGGATTTCTGCGCCGCTCCCCAGGAGGTGATGCGGCGGATACTCTCTCACGTCGAATTGTCAGATTCGGACCTGTCCGAGGCGGACTATGCTCATATCACACCGCCGCTCGAGGGGAACTCGCGCCCTGGCGGAGAGCCGCGCGAAGAGGTCGCGCGGGAGACTCAGGAGACGGCAGCGAGCTACGGCTACAATTCCCACACCGTGGACGAGGCCAGCGGCGTCAAAAAATCGGCCCGACTCGAATAGTTGACGACTCGCGTCGTCGATCTTGCGCCCGCCTGGCACGAAGGTGCGTGGCCCAGAACTCCGGCAAAGCGCACCAAGGGGGAATTCGTGATGTCGCGGGCTACCGGGGCTTTCCAGAGTACGATGGAATTTGAAAGACAAATACCATCGTCAAACAGAACACGCGCGTCAGCGGCGGCAGGAAGTGGACCGTCTCCGGCGTAAGATCAAAAAGTCGACTCATGGACGACACGGTGAACTGATTGACATGGTCGGGGATCCGAATCGGGAAGCGCAACAACATCGCCCGCCCGATCTGCCAATTGATCTCGTTGGGGACCGTGACGATCGCAAAGCCTCCCGGCCTGAGAACGCGCCGGATCTCCTCTATGGCGCGTTTGGGATCGGGGACGTGTTCGAGTACCTCGGAGCAAACGACGAGGTCGAATGATGAGGATTCGAACGGCATCTCCCGAGCATCGCCCTGGATTATCTCGGCCGATGGAACCAGCGCCCGCGCCCGTTCAATCCGCTTTTCGGAAATCTCGATCCCGGTCAGCGAAACGTTCAGGTCTTCGATCGCTTTGAGCACGTAACCGTCACCAGATCCCACTTCGAGAATCGACCGCACTTTGTACGCCTGAATCAACTCGCGGACGATTCCAATGCGTCGATTGTGAAGGTACGCCACGAGAGGGTTTGCCGACTTGTAGAATTCCTCGTGGAGGTCGTCGTCAGCCAACTCCTCCATGACGTCTTTCCAGGGGCGTTCAAAGTCGTATGAGGTCTTGTAGGCCATTGGATTCGCGGGGTGGGGGTTAGAAACTGACGATTGACGGTCATGATATCGGTCTTTTGGAGCCTCTGACAGTCTATGAGCCCGGCGGGAATCGGCGCGCTGGAAACTTCGCAAGGAAAATTTAGGTTGTGACTGAATTGCCAGAGTACCGATCTCTTTTCCCGCGGTGGCCGCCCTGGGGACAACGCGGTCCGGCGGCGGAACATCTCCTTGACAGTTCCTTGAATCGGCGGATACGCTTGTGCCTGAGGTTTGGGGGACGGTGGATTTCGTTCATTTGTCTCCGCCTGAGCGCACTTGATCCTTGGTTGACCGGTTGTTGATGGGACATCGCAAGCTGCTGTCGATCATTGTTCCGGCCCTGAACGAAGAGGCAAATTTGCGCGCAGTCCATCAGCGCATCGTGGAAACCATGGCTGGGCTCCCATGCGACTTCGAAATCGTGTTCATCGACGATGGCAGCTCCGACGGGACGCTACAGGTCGGTCGCGACTTGAATGCCGCCGACACACATGTTCGAATGGTCAGCTTCTCGCGGAACTTCGGGACTCAGATGGGAATTCTCGCCGGACTGGAACACGCCCGGGGAGACGCTGTGGTTATCATAGACGCCGATTTGCAGCACCCGCCCGCGTTGATCAAGACGATGTTCGCACGCTGGCAGGAGGGTTTCGAAGTGGTTTATACAATCCGTCAGGATACGGAAGACGCGGGATTCATCAAGCGAATCACCTCTTCGATGTTTTCGGGCGTCTTCAACCATTTGGCGAAGCCGCGCATCGACCCACAGGGTTGTGATTTTCGCCTGCTGGACCGCAAAGTGGTTGACGCGATCGTTTCCATGCGCGAGCGCCGCCGGTTTTTTCGCGGGCTTGCGACCTGGGTGGGGTTCCGACAGATCGGGATCCCCTATGTTGCCGCCGCGCGAGCCGCGGGAACCACCAAGTACAACTACCGCAGGCTCGTCTCCCTGGCGCTGGACGCGATCACGTCGTTCTCAACGGTCCCGTTGCGGCTTTGCGGCTGGATTGGCCTGTTCGCTGCCGCAGGGGTCTTGCCTTACGCACTCTGGGCCATTTACGTGCGTCTATTCAGCGACCAATACGTCCCCGGGTGGTCGGCGATCATCGTATCGATTCTCTTTTTGGGGGGAGTTCAACTGATCTCTTTGGCGGTGCTGGGCGAATACGTGGGACGCATTTATGATGAGGTCAAGGGGCGGCCCCATTACATCGTTCGTGAGTATGTCGGCGACGACTCGCGTTCCGTGGGGCGGTCGGGCGGGATCCAAATGGGCGCGTGCTCCGATGGGACCGCCCGGCCAGGAGAATCGCTTGAAACAACTCATCCTTAACGCGGACGATCTGGGGATCTGCGAATCGACGAACTTCGCCATTTCCCGGGCCTATTCCGAGGGGGGGTTGACCAGCGCCAGCCTGATGGTCATCGCCCCCGCCTTTCGGCACGCCGTCGAGCAGGTCGCCCGGCGGCACCCGGGACTTCCGATCGGATTGCACCTCTCGCTGACCTCCGGGCGTTGTCAGTCGCCTGCGGATCAAGTCTCCGCTCTGGTCGACGACACCGGCCGGTTTCGGCGTGGATTCGCCTCCCTCTGGTCGTTGATGAACTGGGGGGGGCGAAGCGCGCGAACCCAGGTGCGCCGGGAACTGGAAGCGCAGTTCCAGCGGTTTGTCGCGTCGGGGATCCCGCTGCACCATGTCGATGGACATCGGCATGTGCACATGATCCCTCCGATCTTCGAACTGGTTGCGGATCTCGCCCGGGAATACCGGTGCCCCAGGGTACGACTGTCGTGCGAACCGTTTCCCCGCATCGCGTCCACGATTCGCGACGGGCGCTCCGCCTTGTTGGCCCGAAACCTCCCCAAGCAAATTCTGCTGAGCGGCTGGGGACGGACGAATCGCCGGCGTCTCGCCGGGCTGTCGGCTCCCGATCAAGCTTTTGGCATCGTCGACAGCGGCCGAATGGACGCGACGGCGCTCCGCCGGATCGTCGAGCACCTTCCTCCCGGCGTGACCGAAGTGATCACCCACCCCGGCCTGGGGTCCGACGATGGCGTCGATGGGTCGATCGCCGACGGAGATCTCGCGTTTCTGACTTCTTCGTCTCGCCGCGTCGAACTCGAGGCGTTGCTCGATTCCACGATTAGGTCGCTGCTGGCGCGGCACGCGCCAGCGCATGCCTGAGTTCCCCTCGGCCGTCCGCCGGGCGGGCGAATCGTCCAAGGCCCGTCGCGGATTCCCCGCGGATCTTTTGAAAACAGAAACCCACACAACACCGGCTACGCCATGCACGAAAGTTCGACCGATTTCTCTTCGCCCGTCGCCGAAGGCGGAACTGTTTTTGGCAAAAACCGACAGACCCCGCGCGACGCCGCCGTTGGCCGCTGGACGTGGGAGGAGCGATTCTTCTGGATCTGCCTCTGCACGCTCAACCTGATCCCTCTCTGGGTGACGCGACGTTTTCCGTCACAAAACGGACCGTGGTTTCTGCTGCCGACTCACATGTTTCGGGAATATGACAATCCAAAATTCAACTACTCGCAAATCTACGTCCGCAACTGGCACCCGATTCCGCACATGTTGCATGACGGGCTGGTGGGACTCGCGACGTCGGTTTTTTCGATTCTCATCTCGGAAAAGCTGGTGCTCAGCCTCTACGTCGCGCTGCTGCCGGTCAGCGTGTTTTATTTTCTGGCCGTGTTCGCGCCGGGCCGGCGTTGGCTGGGGTATCTCTCATTTCTGTTGGTCATCAGTTACCCTTTCATGCGGGGCTATCACGACTTTACGTTGTCGATCCCGCTGTATTTCATCACGCTCGCGTACTGGTTTCCCCGCCGCGACCGGTTGAACTACGCGAATATCGCCGTCCTCGTCGCGCTGGGGGTGCTGGTCTATCTGTCTCATCTGATGGTGTTCGCCCTGCTTGCAGGATCGATCGGCTGGCTGTGTCTGTTTGAAGACGGGCGCTGGATTCGCGCTTTCAAGTCGGCGCTCACGGTGACCTGGTTGGGTTGGCTGATGTTCATCGACTATTTGAATCTGAGTCGAAACGCGAGTTGGATCGACCGGGCCGATACGTCATGGAACAAGTTGACGACGAACGTCTCGGCGATCGTGGGAGAATACCTTTATTCCGTCTCCGAGCTGGGGGCGGGCTTGGCGGTCGCCGGTTTGGTCTGGGGTGGCTTGTGGGTCTGTCTCGGGCGTCGAGCGGCGCCCTCCAACGATGCGCCTGGGCTCCGGGGCGTGCTTCGCCAGCCGCTCTCGACGCTGATGTATTTCTTCATCGCAGCCTATTTCGTGGCTCCCTACAAGGTCATTGGCTGGCACAAGGCGAACATGCGGTTGCTGCCCTTGATCTACATCATCGGCATCACGGTTGCGTCGCAATTGCTCCCGTCAACGACGACCCGCAAGTGGCGATTGGCGTTGCTGATCCCAACCTTCGTGTCGCTGCTGGGTACGAACATCATTCTTACGTGTGAGATCCAGCGGATGAACGGGGTCGTCGAAGCCTTTGTTTCGGGTATCGAGCATGTGGGAGAGAATCCCAAGCTGTTGCGGATTCTCGTCGACAATCCGGCGTTTGGAGGAATTCGCCCGCTGTCCCGCGCGCAGGACTACTATCACATTGCGACGGGGGGAGCCAACGGACAGAGTCTGCCGGCGCTGGGAGGCCTGACGGTGATGTACTTCCGGCACTATCCCGTCGCCGACGAGTTCCCCGATTACAACCCCGAAGCCGCCGATGAAGACTCCGAGCGAGTCTTGGGGATGTACGAGTACGTGCTGGTCTGGGGAGACAGCGAGAAATTGACAGGTCAACTCGAACGGGCGTCGTTCGAGCGCGTTCATGAACGGGACCAATTCCGACTTTATCGGAAACGGAGTTGAGATCAGCGGTCAGGATCCGTCACGAGACGCTCCTCAACTGCTGCAACGGGCCGCAAGGGACGATTGCGCACCGCGCCGCGACGCCCAGCCGTTCCCTCAGCGCCGTCAACAGACTTTCAGGAGTCTGGAAACACCGAACACGGGAATGGAACAGCAACCCCACCGTTTCAGGGGAGAGACTGGGAGCATAGATCCACAGATCGCGATCGGAGAATTCCCGCATTGGCCGAGGAACCCCGTGGGCGCGTCCGCCCGGACCGAACAGTTCGTGGTGTCCGCCCCCCTGGCTGGCCGCCGTCGTCAGGAGAACGATGCCTCCGGCGCGAACCGGGCTGCGATTGAGAGTCTTGAGCGACACGAGCGCTCCTTGAGATTGCAGCAGATCGAGATCCTTGGGATAGGCGTTGATGACCAGGCAATCGAACTCGTGCCCTACTGGAGAGGCATAGACTCGCGCCGCATGCCGACTGGCGGCGCGATGTGCGGCGACAATGTCTCCCGAATAGATCGCCGCGATTTCTCGAGAAGCGTTGGGAACGCAGCAGATCGTGAACTGAAATCCGACGCGGCGGGCGATTTCCTCGATCTCGGTTCGAAACCTGTTTTGGTCGGGATCCGTCCCTCCGCGCAGCCCCATGAGAACGAATTTGTGGCTGCGCTCCGTCGAGCGAAGGTCAGTCAACCCGGGCAACATCATCTTGGCGCCGCCGCCATAGCCGGCGAATGGGTGCGGCAACACCGAACTGATCCCGATTTTTAGCGGCGCTTCGAAGAACGCTCGATTCACTCGCAAAGTCTGATCGCCGTAGGGGACTCCGGTGTCGGCGAGATCGCCATGGGGGTCGTGGATTTCGACTGGGCACTCGGCCAGCACGCGCCGTCCCAACTTGGCGGCGAGTTGCCGTGGATCGGGGGGAGAATGAGCGCCGACCGCGACGACGACTCGGACCGACGATGAAGGAAGTCCTCCGTCGGCGAGCAAGTCGAGCAGTGGATTAAGGACTTCGTCGGCGGGGGTCGGACGAGCGAGATCATCGACGGCGATCACGGCGTGCGACGCCCCTTGCGCCAGTTCCGTCGGCGATCGGGAATCGACCGGGGCCGAGAGCGCGTGGCGGATCTCGTCGGAATCCAGCGCAGGGGCGCCATACGGCGCCAGCCACACGACTTCCCATGATCCCGGCAATTCGAGCGAATGCACGCCCTCCCCGTACCAGGCCCCCCAGGGAAGCGGTATGCCACGAACCTCGCCGGGAGTCGAGGTCACGAAGCCACTCCGCCCCGTTTCGACAGAAAGCTTTGGATCGCCGCCAGAGAGTCGAAATTCTCGGGGGTCATGTCGTCTTCCGGAATGGAAACTTTGAATCGCTGTTCGAGAAACATCACCAGGTCGATCATGAGTGCCGAATCGATGATTCCCGACTGCAGCAAAGATTCGTCGTCGCGCAAACAGTCGACCTTCAAAGGCGTGTGATGCTGTTTCAGAAAGGCTCGAATTTGGGGGATCATGTCGTCGGGTGGGCCGATTTCGAGTCGACTCGTCCTGCGGAAATCGTGTGCGGGGAGGCTTGAGCTTAGGACGAGCCGTCACGCAATTCAAATATCCCGGTCGCCGGAGAGCATGTACCACGAGTCTGGCGAATCGAGTGCGAGTTCGGCGCGGAATGCCTCGCGACCGTAAACAAAGGAATCGGTGGGTTGATCTCTCGGAAAAAACCAACGTTTTCGAAACATCGGTATCAACGGGTTCCCTTCGAGCAGGCGGATTGAAATCGAGCTGTGCCCGCGATCCAAACCGATTTTCATGGCCGCTTTGATCAACCGGTTGACGACGTCGAAGTCGTTTGCGGGGAACAAATCGCGGATTGCGGAAGTCTCGTGTTCCTCGGTCATGACGAGGAACCCGACAATCCGGCCTCCATCGTGGGCGTAGACCACTGTCGGCAACGTCGTCCGATTTTCGACCCAACGCCAATTCAGATAACGGGAGTCTCGAACCCCCACGATTCGACGAATGTGCGTTTGGCCGGCAAACAATTCGTCGAACCGGTCGTCAAACACGAGAGGATCCAGACGGGCGACCCGGTCAATTCGCCCCCAGCGCTGGTTCGCGACCGTTTTCAGAACCGGGTCGACGAGCACGCGCGCGACTCGGTGCATCAGTGCCCCCCCCACACGGCTTTCTAGCGTCTGCGACAAAACGAGCGGACGCGCCAGTCGAATCATCCGTCCCAATCGCTGATGCCCCGCTCGCTGATGGATCAACGCCATTCGCGCGTTGGGATGCGCGTACAAAAAATCCGCCCGCCCGGCGTCGATCTCCAGCCGAGCCTGCCGGCGCAGCAACACGGCCGGTCCAAGCGTGCGATATTGCGGAGCGATCGAAAAGTCGGCGCCGTTCCAGGCGGTCATCACACGGCCATCAACGCACATTCTTCGGGGAATACAGGCGGTGAATCCCACGAGTTTCCGAGAACCGGAAGTCCGCAACGTCCACACGACCGCATCGCCGTCTGGGTTCCGCAAGTACTTCCACCGAAGTTGATCCACCGAAGTCGACCACGTGTTCGTACGAGTCTCAGCCAGCAGCGCGTGCAGTTCGGAAAGGATACCCTCCGGAGCCTCCTCGCGAATCACAATCTGACGGTCGTCGGTCGGATCCAAATTCAGTTACATCGAACGGGTAGGGATGGGTTGGCATGAAGCATGCGCCGCAACGAACGGGCCGGCTTGAAATGGCATCCTCCAAACCCTCTTGTGTCGCGGCGCGAACGTCGAGAGTCTAATGCGAAACAACGCGTCATTTCAATGCGAGGCGCGGGAATAAAAGCCGAAAGGGGTCAGGTCCGAATGGCACTGCCGCTAGCGGCACATCGAGTTACGACGACTCGCCGGTTTGAGGCCAAGTGACGTTCACGGCAATCCAGCCGGCCTTCAGCCGGCTTCCCAATCGTACATCGAATCGGGCCAGCTTTTGTCGCAGGTCGATTCGCGTCAAGCCATCGCGCTTGCTCAGGCGGGGTCCGATTTCGACCCCGGCGTGTCATTCGCGAACGTGGCCAGGACATCCCGACGGATCTTCCCCGCGGGAGTCTTGGGCAACGCGTCAACGAAGCAAACCTTGCGAACCAGTTTGTATCGGGGAAGATTTCGCAGGCAGTGGTTCAGAATCATTGACTCGGTCACTTCGGACACGCCGGTTTTTCGCACGACGTACGCGACCGGAACCTCGCCCAGCACAAAGTCCTTCAGGCCGACCACGGCCGCTTCCGCAACCCCTGGCAACTCCAGCAGGATTTCTTCCAGTTCCAATGGAGCAATGCGATAGGCCCCCGACTTGATTATGTCGGACCTGCGGCCGACGATGAAAATGTAGCCTTCGCCATCGACGCGGCCCAGATCGCCCGTGTGTAGGCCATCGTCCTTCAAAACCGTCGCAGTGAGTTCCGGTTCGTTCCAGTAGCCGCGCATCAGGTTCTCGCCTCGCGCGACGATCTCTCCTGTCTCCCCGACGACAACCGTACGTCCCTGTTCATTGACGACGCGCAGTTCGACTCCGGGAATCCCTCGTCCGATGGATCCGGGACGACGGTCGATTTCTTCCGGCGGCAAAACCGAGAGCCGGGCCGAGGCTTCGGTCTGGCCGTACATTCCAAAAAATCTCGCGTGCGGAACCGTCGCCCGAACGCGCGCCACAAGCGCCGGCGCCAATGCACCGCCGGCGCAGGTCAAATACCGCAGGTCGGGGAACTCCCGGCTTTCGAAATCGGAACGCGACAGCAGCATCGCATACGCCGACGGAACGCCGCTGAATCCAGTGGCACGCTGTTCGACCAACAGATCGAGGGCGCGATTCCAGAAGACGAAGTCGTTGGCGAGCACCAAACGGCCGCCGACGGCGACGTGCGTCAATAGCAGGGAATTGCCATAGGAGTAGAAGAAGGGGAGCATCACGAAGACGCTGTCTCGGTCGGTCAATTCGAGCGATGCCACGATGGACTGTGTGTTGGCATAGAGGCCGGAATGGGGCAGGACGACTCCTTTGGGGTGGCCCGTCGTTCCCGACGTGTAGATGATTTGCGCCACGTCGTCGGAAGAGGCCACAGGCAGGTTTTTCGGGACCGCCCCCTCCTCGCTCAATAGGTCAAACGAAGAATATGGCCTGCGACACGGCGCGTCCGCGGTGATTCCGGTGCAAATCAGGATCTTCCCGTCGGTCCACGAAAGATCGTCGAATCGTTCCCAGACGGAAGGAGTCGCCACGACCGCCCGGGCGCCGCAGTGTTCGAGCAGCCGTTGCTGTTCTCGCGGAAGAGCGTCGGGATGTAGCCCGACAGCCACTCCCCCCGCAAGCATGGCGGCGAAGTTCCCGACGATGTAATCCCGGGAGTTGGGAACCAACAGTCCCAATCGATCCCCCCGCTGAAAGCCGCGGTCGATCAGCGAACCTGCCAGACGCCGCGCCCGATCATCGAGCTCCCGCCAGGTCGTGTCGGTTCCCCGATGATGAACGGCAACGTGGTCGGGGCGTCGGCTGACGGTGGCGTTCCACAGGTGGCAAAGGGTAGACACGGTGAACTCAGTCGGACGACGAACAGGGACGCAGCCAATCCATTCCGGCCCGGCCTTTGCCTTGGCGAGGTCTGGGCTGAGAGCGAAGGATATGCCGACTGACGGTGCGAGTGCCAGAGAGACCTGAAAGACCGCCCACTCGTTGACGGAACTTCAGCCGAAATCCATGGAGATTCGCCCGGGCCTCCAGGGACGTCAGCCCCTGGCGACCAGGATCCTGCGGGGTCTCTCCTAGGAAATCCGTCCGTTCGCGACCGGAGAATTGCCAAGAACCACGACGTCGCCGTGTTGCCACGGGAAGAAAACCGCCTCCACCCACAACACCTCTCGAACGCGATCCAGGCCTTCCGCATCGATCGGCGACCCATCTCCGTAACTGGCCTGGGTCGGCAGCCGGTCTGGTCCAAACAGCCGCACCATCCGCTCCTGGTGGCGTTGCTCCAAGTTGGACAGGTGCCACAGATTCGCCTGATTGAACCAGTGCTTCTCTCCCGTCAGGGGGTGAACCGCCACTCCCGGACGAGTTGCCGAGGTGCGAAGGGAACGATCGGTCAGCCATTCGAACTCAATGTCATTTCGACGCAAGTAGTTTTCTACCTCCGCGCGGTCGCTGGTTTCGAAATGCTCCATTCACGACGTCCAAATTCCCAGCCTCGGTGAAATTCCGGGCCACCCAAGGACTTGCCGAGTGGCTTCAGAACCGAATGGAGTTCCTGGCAGGCGAATTCGCGTGCGAGTTATGGCGTTGTCACTGGGCGCCTCAAAACCGGCTACTCATGCGCGGCCCGGGCTTCGAACAAGGGGTGTCTCGAAATGTCGTTGGCGTCGTACCTGGAGATGCTCAAATGGAGCGGACGCCAGTGGCACAGCGACAAACGGCAAGCGATCGCCGAGAATCAACCCGCCATCTTGAAGCGCTTGGGACTGGCAGGAGAGGGTTGGATGCCGATGCTCCGGGGCTTCCACGGTCGATTCCGTCGGGCGGCAGGAAGTCCGACGAAAAGGGCGCAGGAGGCCGATCGTCGAGGACGACGGTGGATCCAAGGGATCGGTGCGAGTCGGGAATTTTTTGGGGCAGATTCCGCCACAGGCCGGCGCGTCAATAGTTGTATCCGAATCGTTCTTTCGCGGCGATTTCCTGGGCAAGGAATTCAAGCCGGTCCGGCTGAATAGACCCGCCACGCCGGCGGTTTGACAAAAAATGGACAATTTGGGCAGAACAGCCAGACGGGGGGGCAACCGATCCCTCCGAAAGCGAAATGCGGGTAGTATTCGAGCGAGCATCGACGGGCCATACCAGTGGTACCGCTGGCAGAAATCAATCTGTAGTACCCGCGTCTCCCTTCGAAGGGAGTGGGAACCTTGGCGAAAGCGGCCCCCTGGTCTACAATTCTCGTGACCCTTTGGCGGCCCGAAACGTCATAGTCATTGTGGAGTAGTATAGTGGGTGGCCCCTTTTTATTCATTTTTTTGAAAAGCTGTAGTCGGAGTTTGTCGGATCGAAATCAACGTCAGCCAGTCCGGAATTCGTATGGATGTCTGAGTAGGTGTATTTCTCGATCAAGGGGGGTGAATCGCCAGGATTCAGTGGCCAATCGTATTGCTCGACCTGGATCGGGAGTCCGGTGGCTTTTTCGAAAGACAGCCGTGTTCGATGAAACTTGAGGCCATCCAGTCGTTGCGGATGCGGGATCTGGATTAGATCGCACACTGAGCTTCCTGTCATGCCCTGGCCGGAAATAATGACCTCGGCCCTGGACGCCGAAAGATGCGATTCTCGTTCCCAGATCGCGAGCGTCGCGTCGAGGAGATTTGCCATCCCGATTGCAGTGACTGGGTAGCGGTTTTCCGCCATGATCCGTGGATCATCGGGCTTCAGATTCAGAGTGATCAGCCCCCGGATGCCCGATTCATGGAAGACCAGCTTGTCGTCGTTCTTTCCCGCCACGAAGATCGCTTCCCGGGCGGGGCGCCGTTTCGAATGGCTCTGAATGTAAACGCTAAACGGTTTTTGGCGGACTTTCAGGTTCATCTGATCCTGAACGAAGCGACCTGCGATCGATTCGGTTTTTGAAAACGTCGCCGTGTAGTCGGCGAGATTCTGGGTCGTAGCCCGACGAGCGCGGGCAAACACAATCGCGTCGTTGAACGTGGAAGCCGTCTCGTCAACCGCGCCGGCCTCGAGGACTGGAGGATCAATTTCCGACGTCGGAGGACTTTCGCGGGCGTCTTTTTCGCTTGAGCCGACGTCGAAGGCCGACAGCCAGATCGCGACACCCAGTCCCGCGGTCCCGAGACCGGCCAGCCATGCCAAGTGAATGGCGACTCCGAACGTGTTTTCGATGAGGGTTTTCAAGTTGCGCCTGGTTTCTGAAAAACAAAGGCCATGTATTTGGAGTAGCGGCCAACATGGTCGTGTGCTCGGACCGCGCGGGCGACTTCTTCCCAATCGGACTGCGAGAAGGATTGGTACAACGGGTTCTTCCACGTCAGAAATCGCCGGCCATAGCGGGAATTTCCCAGTGCCGACAGAAACCGAAACAGCCCCTGGATGGGTCGCGTGACGCGACGGCTCCAGTCGAAACTCGAAAGCATGTCGAATCCGGATTCGGAGGCCATGCGTTCGTACTCGGGACGCGAGAAGAGGTCGCTCCATTGCCAGACGTCCCGGACCAGCCGTGTCTCCGGATCGTCGCGATGCGCGCGATCGGCGTCGGTGTTCCAGGCGAAATCGACCACGATCAGCCGACCACCCGGGCGCAACACGCGATACGCTTCGCGTAAAAACCGCGCCCGATCGGGAAAGTGAAAAGCCGCCTCCAGACACATCACGCGATCGAAACTTACGTCGGGGAAGTCGAGGCATTGCGCGTCGCCTGAAGCGTACGTCAGATTGTCGTTGTGATCGAACAGCGTTCGAGCGATATGCACATTGTCGGTCAGCAGATCGATTCCGACGACGGTCGCATCGGGCGCAAGACAGTGGACGATGAATGAACTCTTTCCACGACCGCAGGCAACGTCGAGTACCTTGTGGTGCCGGCCGACATTGAGAAGGTCGATCGACTTCAAGACGAGTCGTCGCTGCGCCAACTCCAGTTTCGACGTCAGATTGAGGAACGCCAAAGGACCGCGAAACCGGTGGTACCCCAGATTCATCAGCGACGGCCCCCAGGTTTCCATTCGCAACAAGCGGAACACGACGTTTGAGCCATCGTACGAAGACCGCACATTCAGCGGCGCGACAGTGCGGGCTTCGGCCTCCCGTCCGGACGGCGCGGCGACTTCCAGCCGTGTTCCAGGGTGAAGTGTCGGACGACCGTTAACCAGGGAGCGCGTCGCGTTGGACATGTGAAACCTGCGAGAGGGCGGGGGACGGTTGTTTACGCGAACCCATTACCAACAGTGCTGAGAAAACTGAGAAGTGTCGTCGTTGTCGCCGCGGGCTGTTCCATCATCGGCAGGTGTCCGGCGTTCGGAATGACGGCGAGCATCGCGTTCGCGACGACGGCCGCCATGGCTGTCGCTCGGGCTGGAGCAATAAGCTGGTCACCGTCCCCCGTCAAAATCAACGTCGGCACGGCGATCGCCGCCAGGATCGCGCTGGCGTCGGGACGCTGTGCCATCCCGTGGAGCGCGCCAACAATCCCTGCGCGGGGCGTCGTCTTGATGATCTGCCGGACTTGGCCGATCAGTGGATCCTTGGCGTCCAGATTCGGTGCGAAAAGCTTGGGAAGCATGGCCGCTTCGACGGCCGCGCTTCCTTCTTTCGCGACCTGGTCGGCCAATTGATTTCGGGTCTTTCGCCCCTCATCCGTATCGGGTGCCGCCTGCGAGTCCAACAGCCCCAACGCCAGAAACCGTTCCGGTGCCATCTTCCACGCCGCCAGAGTGACATAGCCCCCCATACTGTGTCCCATAATCACCGCCTTGGGGATACCCAAATCGTCAAGGAGCGCCAGGACATCTTCTGCCAGTGTTTCCATCTCGTAACCCGCGGCCGGCGCCGGACTTCGTCCGTGACCACGCAGATCCGGTGTAATCACGCGATACTGGTCGCTCAACAGACGCTGTTGCGGCATCCAGATCACGCCGCTCAACGGAAATCCGTGCAACAGAACGACGGGCGTTCCCTGGCCAGAATCACTGAAATTCAGTCTCACCATGTCAGCCACTCCTCTGACTTTCGATGCGTTGAGCGAACGATTCGCTGCCACGACCAGGCGGACGTCTCGACGTCGACAACGCTCAACCTCGCCTCGTCGCACCCGACAGAGACGGTCAACAAAAAAAGCCGGCGTGCGAAACCATCCGAAAATGGCTCCACACGCCGGCCTACTACTTATCAAGCCTCCCGCGACCGCGTTCCGCGGGCAGGGTTGCTCTCTATCCAGTCTTCCGACAACTCGGATTGATCACACATCGCGCCACGAGATTAGCCTCCAGTACCACTCGGGACGATTTTCATTTTAACACCGACCTAACAAAAGGCAAGGAGCGAATTCTTGGATTCAACGCTCCGCAGTCCGCGGTCGAACGTTGACGTCTAAAACACGGACGAATTCTGCCCCGAGCAGAACGACGGCGCTGGCGTAGTACATCCACAACATCACTGCCAGGAAGGAACCGACGATACCGTACGCGCTGTAGTTGTTGGAAATGACGAATGACTCCAATAGTCTCTGGCCGATTTGCCAGGTGACTGCTGTCAACATCCCCCCCGCGGAAGCGTCGCGCCAGCGAACCGGCGCTTTCGGCAGGATCTTAAAGATCAATGTGAAGTAACTGCTCAATAACCCCTCGGAAACTGGTATTTACTCAAAGTCGGTTTTTCGGGGAATGTATGGCGCATGAGCCAGTCAGACCCCCAGCCAATCCAACCGATCGTCATCGCGGGAATCGAGATCCCGGCGGCGGAGCAGACGCC